>JALUXP010000114.1 GCA_027013295.1 Sulfurimonas sp. | reverse complement strand
ATGTATATGTACATTCTAACTGACCTTACGCACCCAGAGTATATCTGAGTGGTATAAGTTGCATTCAAGTTCAAGGCAGAAGGGTGAAGGAGCTACTAGTAGCTTCAATCTCTAGTTATTAATAGACTCTGCTTTTTCTTCTATGTCGAGAAGTTTTTCAACCTTTTTCTCATAGAGTTCTTCTAAACCTTGGAGCTCTTGAGCTAGTTTTGTAAGTCCCATCTCTTCATAGCATTTTGGATCTGCAAGACAGTTGTTTTTTTCTTCTATTTGTGACTCTAAGAGTTCTATCTCTTGAGGGAGTTCTTCAAGGGCTATTTTTTCCTTGTATGTAAGTCTTATGTCTTTTTCTTTTGTAGGTGGTGTTAGCTTCTGAGTTGTTTTTTCTTTGTTTGTAGCAGCGGATTCTAGTGCATCTAACTCATGGATCTCTTTTTCTAAGTCCAGATATTGTGAGTACTCCTGATAAGACTCTTCAATCTCCTTGTTTTCTTTAAATATAAAAAGCTTTTTTGCAATTTTATCTACAAAATACCTATCATGACTTACAATGATGACAGCACCTGTGAAGTTTGTAAGTTGCTCTTCAAGGATGTTTATGGTTGGTATATCTAAGTCATTTGTAGGTTCATCAAGGATGAGGATGTCAACATCTAAGGTAAAAAGTAGAGCGAGGGCTATTCTGTTTTTTTCACCACCACTCAAAACTCCTATCTTTTTTTCTAAAAATTCGCGTGGAAAAAGAAAATTTTTGAGGTATCCGTAGACATGCATATCTTTACCTCTTACACTCACTCTATCTCCACCATGGGGACAAAAGGTCTCCATCAGGTTTTTATCATCATCAAGCATCTCTCTATGTTGGTCAAAGTAACCGATCTTAAATTCACCCCGTTTAATCTTGCCGAGAGTTGGTTCTATCCTACCAAGAAGTGCTTTGAGCAGTGTGGACTTACCACTTCCGTTTGGACCAACGATGGCGATGACATCTTTTTGTAGGATGCGGGTTGTGAAGTTTTTAAGAAGCTCTTTGCTTCCAAGAGTGAGTCCAAGGTTTTCTACTTCAAAGAGCATCTTTTGTTTGTTGATGCTCTTGTCACGGTTAAAATGTTTAGCCTCCCTTTGGAGTTCTACTGACATTTTTCTTATCTTGGCTGGATTATTCTTCGCATCTTCGCGTAAAGTCATAAGCCTTTCTTTTCGTCCCTCATTTCGTTTGAGCCTAGCACGGACACCTCTTGCATACCAAGCATTTTCTCTTTTTAAGATATCTAACAAGTTATCATGCTGTTTTTGCAAAGTTCTCATATATTCAGCTTTTTGTGTAAGGTAGTTAGAATACCCACCGCTGTATTCACGCAAAGCACACTCATCTACCTCAATACTCTTTGTTGCTATTTTATCTATGAAGTATCTATCGTGAGAGATGAAGACAAGAGTATATTTTTCTCTTAAGATAAGTTCTTCTAAAAACTCAACCATATAAACATCAAGATGATTGGTAGGCTCATCCAAAAGCAATATATCTGGTTTCTGTAGCAAAAGAGAGGCTAAAGCTACACGGCGTTGTTCCCCACCACTCAGGAGTTCTATTGGTTTGTTTTCATATTGTTTAAGATTAAAGTGTTGGATGATCCGCTCTATCTTATCATCTAAGTTCCATGCGTTATGATGCTCTATATAACGAGAGAGCTTTTCATGAGCATCTAGGAGTATTTTATTTTCAAAATCTTCTGCTAGTTCTAAGGAAAGGGCATTGTACTTTTGGATAGCTTCATTTAACTCTCCTAGTCCATCTTCAACAGCTTCTCTGACAGTATGCCCCTCTTTGAAGTTTGGTCTTTGATCTAGCATCTTCACTTCTAGGTCTCTTTTTATGATGCGTTCACCGCTATCTTGCAAGAGTGTGCCATTGATTATCTTCATCAAGGTTGACTTACCACTGCCATTTTTACCAATGATAACTATGCGTTCACCCTCATCTATATGAAAGTTTACCTCAGCGAGAATTTTTTGTGCCGAATAGTGTTTAGAGATTTTTTGTAGATCTATAAGTGCCATAAAATATACTTCAATTAAATTTTTCACATCATAGCAACTATGTAGTTAGAATAAGCTTTTTTTATGTTACAATCGCGTAAATTTTTAAGGAGAAGAAAGAATGGTGAAAAAGAATTTTTTATTAAGTCTGAGTTTGAGTCTATTTTTATGGAGTTCTACTCTAATGTATGCTCAGGAGGTGGAAAAGTCTAGCTCTATTTGGACAACAATAGGACAAGATTATAGTAACTTTTATGCTGATGGTGATCGTTGGATTAGACTTGGTGTAGCATTTGGTAGTATGAGTGTGGTAGCAAATACATCTACAGATCAAAATATTAGAAATTGGTACCAAAACAACATTAGAAGCCAAAAAACTGATAATTTTGCAGTGTATGCAAAATTATTTGGTGAGGGAAAATATATGATACCTATCTCCCTCCTTGCAAGTAGTATCAATCTTATTGATGACGACTCCTCTATCGGTTTTTGGGGTGCTAGAGTAGCGAGAACTTACCTCGTCGGTTCACCAGCACTCTTAGTAGCACAAAGATTAACCAGTGCTTTAAGACCATCAAGCCCAACAAATGATCCATCTCAAAACTCTCATTGGAAACATCTTAATGTTGCAAAGGCTGTAAATGGTGTCAGTGGTCATGCCTTTATGGGTTCTGTTCCTTTTATGGTTATCGCAAAAATGTATAGTAACAACCCCTATGCAAAATATGGAGCTTACCTTGCTTCTACTCTTGCGGCTTGGTCAAGAGTGAATGATGACAAACATTATACCTCTCAAATAATCCTTGGTTGGTATATGGCTTATGAATCCGTAGATGCAGTGTTTAACACTGATAAGAAAAAGAATAAATGGACATTTTCCCCTATGGTTGGGAAAGGATTTTACGGAATATCATTAAACTCAAGATGGTAATATAGTTTAGACTAGAGCAATTCTAGCTCTGATTCGAGGGCATCGTTACAAATCTCTTGTGCGGTGTACCACTCTGCAATCCCTTTATCTGTATATGGATATTCTTGTTGATTAGGTGGGATAGCGATGTTGCGTATCTTCGCTCGTACAATCCCAACAATCAAAAAACTAAAGATAAGCGCAAAAAAAGCTATAAAATAATCATACCAAATCCAAAATATTATAGTGCTAATATAGGCACTGTATTGAAGCGATAAACTTATAACTAAAGCAATTAGCTTACATTTTTTTGATTTTAGTTTTGGTGTTGACTTTATCATATCTATATAATTATTTTCCATTAAACCATTATAACAAAATTTTACGACTAAATAAAGTTTAGTTATATAGACTAAAGTTTGTTGATATGTGTAGCATTTATTAACTTTTTTTTGGTAAAATTCCATAAATACAAAAAAAAGGATTTTCAAATGGCAAAACATCAGTTTCAAACAGAAGCGAACCAAATATTAAATTTAATGATTCACTCTTTATACTCAAATAAAGAGATTTTTATAAGAGAGTTGGTGTCAAATGCATCTGATGCACTTGATAAACTAAATATGCTCGTTCTTACAGATGAAAAGTACAAAGATATTGCTTTCTCTCCACGCATCGAGATAGTAGCAGATAAAGAGGCAAAAACTTTAACTATCAAAGATTCTGGTATTGGGATGAATGAAGATGACTTGATGAACAATCTTGGTACTATCGCAAAGTCTGGCACAAAAGCATTTTTAGAAAACTTAACAGGAGATCAAAAAGAAGATTCTAACCTTATCGGTCAATTTGGTGTTGGTTTTTATGCTTGTTTTATGGTAGCAGATAAAGTAGAAGTTACCACTAAAAAAGCGGGTGAAGAGAAAGCTTATCTTTGGACAAGTGCAGGAGATGGTGAATTTGGTATAGAAGAAACCACTCAAGATGCTCATGGTACTACTATTGTAATGCATCTTAAAGAAGATGAAGGGGAGTTTTTAGAAACTCATAGAATAGAGACTATCATTAAAAAATACTCAAATCACATCCCCTTCCCTATCTTTATGGATAAGGAAAAACATATCCCAGCTGTGATGGATGATGAGGGAAAAGAGGAGTTAGAACCAAGTCGCACAGAGATTGAAAATGAGCAAATTAACCGTGCTAATGCTCTTTGGACCATGGCTAAAAAAGATATTAGCGATGATGAGTATAAAGATTTTTATAGCTCTATCGCACACTCAAGTGAAGAGCCTTTGTCTTGGATGCACAATAAAGCAGAGGGTGCTATAGAGTACACAACTCTTTTTTATATCCCATCTAAAGCTCCAATGGATCTATTTCGAGTAGATTATCAAACAGGTATCAAACTTTATATCAACCGTGTATTTATTACAGATGATGAAAAGGAGTTGATGCCAACATACCTAAGATTTTTGCGTGGTGTTATCGACTCTAAAGACCTACCTCTGAATGTATCTCGTGAGATTTTACAGTCTAATGCAGTGATGAATAAAATCAAAAATGCATCTGTAAAAAAAGTCCTTTCGGAACTTTCAAAAATGGCTAAAAAAGATAAAGAAAAGTACGCTACTTTTTATGCAGAGTTTGGAAATGTACTCAAAGAGGGACTTTACAATGATTTTGCAAATCGTGAAAAAATCTTAGAGCTTTTACAGTTCAAAACTCTGAACTCTGATGAAGTTGTGATGATAGAAGATTTTGTTAAAAATGTTGATGAAGCCAAGAAAGAGATCTACTACATCACAGGTAAATCAAGTGTTGAGATGCTCAAAGCTTCTCCCTCTCTTGAAAAATTTAAAGCTAAAGGTATAGATGTACTGATCTTAAATGAAGAGGTAGATACTATCATCTTCCCTATGGTAACAGACTATAAAGAGTATAAGCTTATTCATGTCTCAGATGCAAAGTTTCAAGAGAGTGAAGAGGAGAAGAAAGAGCAAGAAGAGGTTGTTAAAACTTATGAAGGTTTACTCAAAACATTTAAAGATGCACTTGGTGAAAGTGTAAAAGATGTTGAGACTACTACAGATTTAGTAGATTCTCCTGTAAAATTAAAAATTGATAAAGAAGACCCATCCTACATGATGGCACAAATGATGAAACAGATGGGTCAAAATGGTGGAGAAGCTCCAGAACCAAAACCAATTTTACAAATCAATCCTAATCATGAACTTTTGACAAAACTAAAAGATTCTTCTGACCTCAATCTCATAGAAGATGCTGCACATGTTCTTTTAGATCAAGCAAAACTTTTTGATGGGCAAGAGTTAGAAAATACAGCAGATTTTATTTCTCGTTTAAATAGAATTATCACTAAAGCTATTTAGTAATATGACAAATGAGTGCTTTTGTAGCACTTGTTTTGCTATATTGCCTAAAAAGCTTTTATTAAACTGCTTAAAAAATAATTTATGTTACATTTCGAGCATAATAATTTTTTGAGAGGTTCTTCGTTATGATAAATAATTTAAAAATAAATCAAAACCTCACAAAAGAAAAAAAGATACAAGTTCTTTTTGCTCAAGCTATCAAAATATCCCATCAAGTATTTATGAAAAGATACAATAATAATAGCTTGAAAAACTATGCTTACAGCCCTTCTAAAGCTGCAAGTGAACTTGGACTTGATGAGGAGCTTGTTGCACAATTAGTGGATGATTATATCTCTCAAATACTGCATACAAGGTATCAATTTGATAATCTTATCAATAATATTAAAGAATTAGATAGTATTGATAAAGAGGTTAAAAAGATAGAGCTCAAAAATCTTGCACATAAAAATTTGGGTGTAGCTAAAAACTTGAGAATTGATGATGCAAAAATATTTTTAAATGATTTAATGCAAGAGAATGAGATTGGGCTTTTAGAAGAGTGTGTTGATGCTTTAGAGGCCTGTGCTATTAAGCTCAACCCAAAGCACGCATTCAATGTGCTTCAAGTTATGGAGCTAAAAAACTCTTTTTAGATTATTTTTTACACATAAAACTTCCTTTATTTATTTAACTGTCTTGAAATCTTTTCAAGCATCCCTTTTGGAACGGTATGTAGTTGCTCTTTTTTATGCACTGGTAATATAAATGCAAGTACAATAAAGACAAAAGAGAACACAACTCCCGCTAACATACTGAGTATGAATTTTAATTTATAATCTTTCATTCTACAATTATAACATGTTCATACCTTTCTACACAACTAAATACCATTTTCAAAGTTTTAAAAGTTACTTAGAGATTTAAAAGTAGGTTTAGCGAGCATGTGTCATATAGACCCAAAACTCTTTGTGAGAATAGCCTTTGTTTAAGAAGTAGATCTGTAAGATAGCGACACGATAAAGGGTGATGAGCATCTTAGCAAAAGGCACAAAAAGGCTAAGACTCACCAAAGTTGATTGCTCTTTATCCCCTTTGGAGTGCATCATCTCATCAAGACCTATGTTTTTTGAAAGATATACTCCAAACATGATTGAAAACATAAAATTTAGTGCTAATCCAAAGATGAGATAAGCTACAAAATCTTGTTCTAACATATTACCAATCATAAATACTCCAAAATTAAATTATGCATTTATTTTATCTAGTTAATGCTTTGTTTTTCATAAGAATAAATTTTACTTTTAGTAAAAAAGGTTCCAAATGGGATAAGTGAGGCAAGAAAAAAGATTATAGTTTGACCAAATGACCATTTTGCTTTTTTCCATGCCATAACACCAAGTACTAAAAAGAGTATAAATAATGTACCATGAATCATACCTGCAACTTTAACAGCTACTGGAATATCAAGGAGATATTTCATTGGCATCGCTATAAATAGTAAAAATAGATAGGAGTAGCCTTCCGTTGTATTGATCTTTCTAAAATTTTTGATTGTTGAGTTTTTCATCTTTTTCCTATTGATTTTTGCGAAGTATATAATCAAAAAGTAATAATTTGATACTTTTAGCAAATAATAAAATGAAGTAAAAACTTTTTTTAATCATCTTTAGTATATAATACGCGAAAATATAGAGTCAAAAGGTAGAATTTATGGAAACTAACCTCATATTGGAGGGTTTTAAGTTTATGGGTCTAGGGATGGGAACTGTGTTTGCATTTTTAATTATTATGATACTTGCTATAAATACTATGGCATCTGTACTTCATAAATTTTTTCCAGAGCCACAAGAAAATACTACATTAGCAACAGATACTAAAAAAGACAAGAGTAAAGTTATCGCAGCGATTAGTGCTGCAATAACTCATCATAGAGAGGGTTAAGGATTAAAATGGCTAAAAAATTTATAGATATAATGGATACTACATTTAGAGATGGTTTCCAGTCAGTTTATGGTGGTCGTGTCCTTATGAACGACTTTTTTCCAGCTGTTGAAGCTGCAAAAACTGCTGGTATAAACCACTTTGAATTTGGTGGAGGGGCAAGATTTCAATCACTTTATTATTATCTCAGAGAAGATGCCTTTGAGATGATGGATAAATTTCGTAAGCTTGTAGGACCAGATGTAAATCTTCAAACACTTGCACGCGGTGTCAACACCGTAATGCTTGATACTGGTTCAAATGAACTCATCGACTTACATGCAAAACTTTTTAAAAAACATGGTACAACTACCATCCGTAACTTCGATGCTCTTAATGATATAGAAAACTTAAAATACTCTGGTGAGAGAATTGCCCATTATGGACTCAAGCATGAGATAGTTGTAACTATGATGGATCTACCGCCAGGGTGTCATGGTGCTCATGAAGTAGACTTTTATGAAAAAAAACTTCGTGATATTTTAGAGAGTGGTATCCCCTATGATAGCATCTGTTTTAAAGATGCTTCAGGGACTTCAAACCCTCAAAAAGTTTTTGAAACTATCACAATGGCTAGAAAATTAGTTCCAGAGGGTACACACCTTCGTCTTCATACACATGAGACAGCAGGTGTGTCTGTGTCTGCATATATGGCAGCTCTTGAAGCTGGTATTGATGGTATAGATATGGCTGCTAATCCTGTTTCAGGTGGAACAAGCCAACCAGATATCTTAACTATGCTTCATGCTACTAAAGGGATGAACTTTGATCTTGGTGGTTTAGAGATAGGCAAGATACTTACTTATGAAAAAGAGTTACAATCATGCTTAAGTGATTATTTTATGCCACCAGAAGCAACGATAGTTTCTCCCATTATTCCATTTTCACCAATGCCAGGTGGTGCGCTTACTGCAAACACCCAAATGATGCGTGACAATAATATCTTAGACAAGTTTCCAGATGTGATAGCAGCTATGCAAGAGGTAGTTGAAAAAGGTGGTTATGGTACATCCGTAACTCCAGTTTCTCAGTTTTATTTCCAGCAAGCACTTGAAAATGTTATGCAGGGTCCATGGAAGGCAATAGCACCTGGTTACGGGAGAATGGTTCTTGGTTATTTTGGTAAAACTCCTGTAGCACCAGATCCTGAAATTGTAAAAATTGCATCTGAACAATTAGGACTAGAACCGACAACAGAAAATGCACTAGATCTTGCAAATGCAGATGAGTCAAAATCACTGCAACATGCTATTGATCAACTAAAAAAGCACGGTATAGAGATCAGTGAAGAAAATATTTTCATCGCAGCCGCGTGCCAAGAGAAAGGTATCTTATTCTTAAAGGGTGAGGGTGAGCTTAATGTTAGAAAAATATCAGAAATGAAACAAGATTGTGAGGAAAGTTCAATGGGTAGTGGAAATTATACAGTAGTCGTAGATGGTCAAAAGTTTAGTGTTCAAGTTGCTGAAGGTGATGCAAATATTCAAGTTACAGCGGTTAATGGTGAAAGTGCAGCTCCACAAGCTCCAGCAACTCAAACAGAGGTACCAACAGCTTCTGATGATCAGATAGAGATCAAAGCACTCTTACCAGGAAATGTTTGGAAAGTAGTTATGAATCCAGGTCAAAGTGTCAATGAAGGTGATGTAATCATGATTTTAGAATCTATGAAGATGGAAATCGATGTAGTAGCACCTAAAGGTGGCGTTATCAAGACAATCAATGTAGCAACTAATGATAAAGTTGTTGAAGGTCAAGTAGTAGCTGTAATAGGATAATATGAATGAAATCTTTTCTAATTAAAATTTTAGCTTTTTCTATCCTGCTTGGTATGGGTTCAGCTTTTGCAAATTCTTCAGCAGAACTTGAAGGTGCTACTTCTACACATAAAGAGGAAACATATAAAACAAAACCTTTTAAAGAGATGATGAGTGGTTTTTTTGCCTCTACTGGTATCAATGCTATATTGCATCCAAATCCAGATGAGATGGATGCACATGGTAAACCGATGAGTGACTTCCATAAGTCATGGGGTCGTGTGATTATGATTCTTCTTACTTTTTTTCTTTTTTGGTTAGCTATTAAAAAAGGATTTGAACCGTTACTACTGCTTCCAATCGCTTTTGGTGGGCTACTTGCAAATATTCCCATTGCTGGTATTGCAGGTCCGCATGGCTTTTTAGGTGTGATTTACGATATGGGACTCTCAAATGAGATGTTCCCTATTATTATATTTATGGGTGTTGGAGCGATGACAGATTTTGGTCCATTGTTATCAAATCCTAAAACAGCTTTACTTGGTGGAGCTGCACAGTTTGGTATCTTTGGAACGCTTGTTGGTGCAGTAGCCTTAAGTCAAGCTGGTTTTGTTGACTTTACATTGCAACAAGCAAGTGCTATCTCTATCATAGGCGGAGCGGATGGTCCAACATCTATCTTTATCGCAACAAAACTTGCTCCAGAGCTTTTAGGTGCAATAGCGGTTGCTTCGTATAGCTATATGGCTATGGTACCTATTATCCAGCCTCCGATTATGAAAATGATGACTACAGATGCAGAGCGTCGTATCAAGATGTCAACACTGCGTCATGTGTCTCGCTTAGAGAAACTTGTTTTTCCTATTATGGTTCTTACTCTTGCAATCATGGTTTTACCAGAGTCAACACCACTTATTGGTGCATTTATGTTTGGTAACTTCTTAAAAGAATCAGGTGTAGTTGAGCGTCTTAATGATACCATGCAAAACTCTCTTATTAATATTACAACTATTTTCTTAGGTCTTGGTGTTGGTTCTAAACTAGCAGCAGATCAGTTTTTAGTGCCTGAGACAATGTTCATTATGGTTCTTGGTATTATTGCATTTTCTGTAGGTACTGCAGCGGGTGTATTTATGGCTAAGATTATGAATATGTTCCCAGGTCATAAGATCAATCCTCTTATTGGTTCGGCTGGAGTTTCAGCAGTCCCAATGGCAGCGCGTGTGTCAAATAAAGTGGGTATGGAGTATGACCGTACAAATATGCTCTTAATGCATGCTATGGGTCCAAATGTTGCGGGAGTAATTGGCTCCGCAGTAGCAGCGGGTGTTCTCATTTCACTTTTTCAATAGTTTTTGAAAATTCAGATAGCGGAGCATTTGCTTCGTTGTCTCCTCGTCATGTGCAAAAGCACACTTCCTCGTCGACGTCTCACAACTACACCACTCTCTAAATTTTCTTAGTTCGTACATATTTTTGTTTAGAAAAATGTTTCTTTAAAAATTATTAATTTAATTTCAATCAAAATTTAAAGAGTGAAGTAACGCAGCAAGTGCATTACTATTTGAATTTTTAGTTGGCGTTCATTACATCTATGATGAGGGGTACGACATTGTGGCTTTTTGTTTTGTCTATGAAACCATTAGCTCCCAACACTTCCGCCTCTCGTTTATTGTTTTGTCCAGTCATTGACGAGTTGACAATCACTGGGATATGGGCTGTTTGTGTGTTTGCTTTGAGTTTTTGTAGTACGGTAAAGCCTGACATCTCTGGCATCTCTATATCTGTGATGATAGCAGGGATAATATCTGGGTTTTCCATCTCAAATATATAATCAACAAGTTTTTTTCCATTATCAAATATTTTAAACTCTAAGTTTGCATTTTCAAAGATATGTTTAAGATGTGTTTGTGCTGTTTTAGAGTCTTCAGCTATCAACACAACTCCATCTCTTAGTTTTTGAGGAATAGCTAATTCTCGAATATTTTCTGGAGATTCTAAGACATCTACCATCGCTTGAGGGATAACATCTGAGAGAAGTTTTTCATAATCAAGGATGAGACAAATGCTACCATTTTCAAGTCTAGTGTCATTCATGACAACACCATCCTTTTGTCGATAGCTATCTGGTGCATGCATCTCATTCCAGTTTTTTTTGATAACTCTAAAAGCAGACATGATCCTTAAACCTATGATAATGCCATTAAAATCACATATTAGGATATTTGATTTGGTAAGTTCCTCTTTTGTTAGGGGAGCATTAAGCCATTTCGGTAAGTTAAGGATAGGTATCTGTACCCCACGAAGTAAAATAGTACCTTCTAATAGCGGATGTGCAGAGGGAATCTGAGTGAGAAAATGATTTTTAGACTCAACAACCTCTCTTGTTTTAAAAACATTTATGGCATAAAATGCAGATTCATCTTCTTCACTCACTCTAAATACTAGAAGTTGAAGTTCATTGTTTTTAGCTAAATTTGTTGCAGCATCAACGCTATCTAAAACAGACATGGGTACCCTTTGTATATAATCTAGCACATAATATCTAAAATAAAATGAAATAAGCTTTAATGTTAATAATGTAATGGTAAAATTGTTCTATATTTATTGATAGGATTATTTATGAAAGTATTCATTATTTTAGTTTTTAGTGCTGTATTAGTGCTCTCGAGTGAGTACTACGCAAAGGTGAACCCCTATGAGGTGAGAGACATTAGTGCAAATGTGTCAGGTCAAGTTACTTTTATTGATGAAGGGATGTTGGGTCGCATACTTTCAGATAAGGCTTATCTAAAAATAGACTCGATATTAGATCATCAAGAGTTGCATTATATCTCAGATAAATTGGAGTTTTTAAGACAAACAGTAAAGATAAATCAAGAAGTTCTTAGAAACCTCCAAGGCTCAACACAAAGAAAACGCGACAACTACAAAAGAGTTGCATCTTTAAAAATCAAGTCTCAGATAGAAAAAGATAAAGAGTATCACGATATGATTTCAAGCGAAAACATGCTTTTAACTACAGATAAAGCGATACAAACTTTAAAAGTTCAAATTACAGACTTAAAACTTCGTGCTGCACAACTCAACAGAAGTATATTTTATAAAAATCTAAAAGCGAAAGGTTTTGTACTTTATGAATTGCTAGTAAGAGCGGGGCAAGTTGTAAGCCCCTCTACACCTTTAGCTAAAATAGCCGATACCTCAAAAGCAAAACTCACTATCTACCTCAATGAAGAAGATGTAGCTGATGCAAAGCAAAAAGTTGTTTATATTGATGGTAAAAAAACCCCTTATAAAGTAACTAGAATTTCCACTATAGCTGATACTAAAAATATCTCAAAGTATATGGCTCAAATCATCATTAAAGCACCAGCTATATTTTCAAAGTTGGTTAGAATCGAACTTAAAAATGAGTAAACTGACTGCATGTTCACTTGATTGTTATGATGCTTGTGAGATAGTCTATAAAGATGGGAAAATAACTCCACACAAAGAGGGTCACACAGATGGCTTTTTGTGTCCACACCTCAACCATTATGAGAAGTTTCATCAGATACAAACCCCTAGGTACAATGGTGTTGAGATAAGTATAGAAGATGCACTGTTAAAATTGGCAGAGATATTAAAAAACACACCCAAAGAAAAATCACTTTTTTATAAAAGTAGTGGCAACTTTGGACTAATGCAGGATGTAACCACTCACTTTTTCGCATCTTTTGGGGCAACTTTAACTGATGGAAGTTTATGTGACGGGGCTGGTGAAGCTGGCATCATAGAGGGTCGAGGTTCAAATAAAAATATGCCTTTGAGTGAGATAGCAAAAAGTGAAGTTGTTATCATCTGGGGGAGAAATCCCCATACTACATCAAGTCATCTTTTACCATTACTCAAAGATAAAATTATCATAGTGATTGACCCACTAAAAACAAAAATTGCTAAAGTAGCAGACCTGCATATACAGCTAAAACCGCATACTGATTTAGAACTTGCAATGCTTTTAAGTCGATTTTTATTTATTGAAAACTCTATAGATGAAGAGTATTTAAAAGAATACGCAAGTGAGTATGAAGATTTTTATGAGCTAACACAAACGCTTAGGATTAAAAAAACACTTGATAATATAGATATTGATTTATCGCAGATAGGGGAACTCTTAGCATTTGTAAAAGAGAAAAAAGTAGCTATTGTTTGTGGTTTAGGTATGCAAAAATATAAAAATGGTGCTGATGTTATGCGTAGCATAGATGCCTTTGCACTCCATCTTGGTCTCTTTGGGAAAGAGGGGTGCGGGGTAGCATATCTTGGGAACTCCCGTGAGAATATAAACTCCCCTTTTTGTACGAAAGGTAAAAAAGTATCAAAAGTTGATACGAAATTTAGTGAATTTGAGAGTGTGTTCATTCAAGGTGCGAACCCTCTCTCACAAATGCCAAACTCAACTCGAGTGACTATGGAGATCTCAAGTGTTAAAAATATAGTTTATTTTGGTTTGTATGAAAATGAGAGTTCTGCAATGGCTCATCTTGTCATCCCTGCAAAAAACTTTTTAGCCAAAAATGATGTGAGGGTCTCTTATTCTCATCCAAAAATAATGCATATGCCAAAGGTAAAAGAGACTAAGTTTGGCATAAGTGAGTATGATTTGAGTGCATATCTATGTAGTGAATTTGAGATAGAGATAAAAACTGAACAAGAGTATATAGAACATTTTTTAGGTTTTAGCTCAAGAAAGATTGAAGATACCCCTTACAAGAAGGGATTTGATACCGATGATGGTGAGTTTATCTATCTCCAAGAGTTGGATGGTATTAAAGTAAACTCTGATGCTCTCTATCTCATAACAATAAAAAGTCCAAAAAGTTTAAACTCTCAGTTTCATAGACAAACTCATCTCTATCTCAATAAGTCTCATGGTTTTAGCAATGGTGAGATACTAAAGATAAGTTCAGATAACGCTAATGTAAAATTAGAAGTACAACTAAATGAAGATTTAAGAGATGACTGCGTTCTTGTTTACAGCGGGACAAAAGGTGTGAATGCACTTACAAGTTCTTCCCATAGTTATGAGGGAAAAAATGCTACATATCAAGAAAACAGGGTAACCTTATCGCGTTGTTAAACCCAATTTTGATATAATCTAAAAAATATTATGCTCAGGCACTTACCTTAGGTCAATTTATGAATACAAAAGAATTAAATGATAAATATCTCTTACCTACATATGCAAGAGCTAATGTAGAATTTGTCAGCGGAAACAATGCTACTTTAGAAGATCTCAATGGAAAAAAGTACATTGATTTTACCTCTGGTATAGGTGTATGTAGTGTCGGACATGCAAATGCTCGTGTCAATGAGGTGCTCTGTTCTCAACTTTCTAAGATTACACATACCTCAAACCTTTACAATATAGCTCCACAAGCTAAAGCTGCACAAAAGATAGTAGAAGCAAGTGGCTATGATATGCAATGTTTTTTTGGAAATAGTGGTGCTGAAGCAAATGAGGGTGCCATCAAGATAGCAAGAAAATGGGGTGGACTCGATGAAAATGGCAATGATGGTGAGGTAAAACGCTATAAAATCATCACACTAAGACACTCTTTTCATGGGCGAACGATAACGACAGTAAAAGCGACAGGGCAAGAGTCTATGCATAATTACTTTGGACCTTTCCCTGATGGGTTTGTGTATGCAGACAATATCTCTCATATTGAAGACCTACTTGATGAGCATACTTGTGCGGTGATGATAGAACTTGTTCAAGGGGAGGGTGGCGTTGAGCCACAAGATAAAGATGAAGTTAAGGCTTTAGAGAAGTTACTTAAAGACAAGGGCGTTTTATTTATAGTAGATGAAGTACAAACGGGTGGATATAGAACAGGAGAGTTTTTAGCCTCCAATGTTTACGACATCTCTCCAGATATAGTAACTTTAGCAAAAGGTGTAGGTGGTGGTATCCCTGTGGGAATTGTGATGACTTCGCTCAAGGGTGTCCTTAGTGCTGGTGATCATGGTTCAACTTTTGGTGGAAATTATCTAAGTTCAAGTGCAGTTTGCGAAGTTTTAGAGATCTTAAATGGATTAAAATCTGAGGGAAAACTTCAAGATACTATAGAGTATTTCAACACAAAATTAGAGATATTTTATATGTCAAATCAAAAGTTTTTTACATCTAAAGTTGGGATTGGTCTCATGTGTGGACTCCGCGTTTTAGATGCACAAACACTTACAAATATCATTAACAATGCAAGAGAAGCAGGGGTTATGGTTCTCAAGGCTGGTAGAAATACTCTACGCTTTTTACCACCGCTTACTATCACTAAAGAGGAAATTGATGAAGGTTTTAAAGCTCTCAACTCTGCTATGTCTCGCGTTTAGTTCGCTGGTATTTGCAAATGACAATAATACTACGCTCAACTCCTACTTATCAAACCTAAAACGAAAACAATTTGAGTATGATAATAGTAAAAATGAGGTAGATAGTTCTAAACTCCGTGACTCATGGATAGCCCCATTAAAGCTTAACTATAGTTACTCTCGAAGCAAACCTTTTACGAGGGAACTAACAAGCCAAAGTGCTGCTATTCGTATTGATCAGCCGATTTTTGAGAGTGGTGGCATCTACTACGGTATTAAGTTTGCAAATGCAAGTAGACTTTATAGCCACTATACTATAGAAGTTGCAAAACGCAAAATGATAAAAGATACTATCTCCATCTTGATGCAAATAAAACAGACAGCTCTGAAAATAGAAGTACAAAAACTTCAAATAAAAAAATCTGAGATTAATCTAACACAGAAAAAAGAGCAGTATCTTAATGGTCAACTAGACTCGGGATTTCTAGATAATGCAATCATTCAGAGAAATAAGGTTATTCAAGCACTTTATGATATTGAGACTCGTAAGGAAAAACTCCTAAATCAGTTTAGTGCTCTTAGTGATTTAGATGTAAAAACTGCAAGGATTCCTTATCTTGAACTTATAGATCAAGAGGAATTTTTAACACACAATATCGTGCTTAAGCAAAAAAATGCTGAGATAAAAAAGAGTGAATATAAAAAAGATGTAACAGCAGTAAAGTATCTTCCAAAAATAAGTTTTACTGCTGGATATAGCTGGAATAAGTCACAGCAACAATTTAGTACAACAGCTTTATTTACAAAAAATATAAAGTATTATGATTATGGTATCCGTATAAATATGCCAATTGATTTGAATACTTTTAGAGATATAGAATCAGCAAAGATTGACTTCCTAAAATCACAAGTAATAATAAAAGATAAACAACGAGAATTTAAAGCTCTTTTTAAACAAGTGATGCAAAATATCAACAACTTTAAAAAGAAGAAAAATCTTTCACTAGAAAACAAAGGTATATATACTAAAATATTGAAAGAAACTAGAAAGTTGTTTAAGGCAGGTTATAAAACGGATTATGATGTAAGCTTACTAGAAAACTCGGTAGCAATATCTTCAATCAATTATGAGATTTTTGAGATAGATGAGCAGTTAGAGCTGTTGACACTTTATGAGATGTATAAAAAATAATGAAAAAATTTAGTAACTATATGGCTGAATGGCTCTATGGGGAAGATGGATATTATACTGATTATAAACAGATAGGAAAAGAGGGTGACTTTTATACTGCTGTGAGTACAAGTCAGTTTTTTGGTGGATGCATTGCAAATCATATCATCTCTTTGGTGGATGAGGGCTTTTTAAATGAAGATGCTCTTATCTGCGAGATAGGTGCCCATCATGGGTATTTTTTAGCTGATGTTGTGCAGTTTATCTATACACTCAGACCAACATTGCTAGAGAGTTTAGAGTTTGTCATCATAGAGCGTTTCGATGCTTTGCAAAAGCAACAAAGAGATTATTTTAGTGAGAGTTTTGGCGATGCTGTGCATCTAAGACATTACAAGTCTCTTGATGAGCTCAGATGTAAAAATGCCTTTTTTATAGCCAATGAGATCTTTGATGCTTTCCCTTGCGAACTTTACTATAAGGGTGATACTGCGAGAGTCGATGAACATCAAATTGTGTTTGACACGAAAGATGCATGGGTAGAGTCTAAGGCTAAAAAGTATCATAAAGATAGAGGTGAGATAGCTGTAGGATATGAAGAGTTTGCTTTGAGTATGGCAAAGGCATCTGACAAATTTGAATTTATGAGTTTTGATTATGGTGAGATGGTTGCACGACCTGATTTTTCTCTAAGGGTTTATGATAAACATGAGGTTATCCCTTTTTTCGATGAAGATATCCAAAGAGAAAAACTTTTTAAAAATGCAGACATAACCTATGATGTGACTTTTGAGCATGTCAAAGATGCTTATGAAGAGGCAGGGGTAAAGTTTATAGAACTAAAAGCTCAGATGGTAGCTCTTGTGGATATGGGGATACTTGATTTGTTAGAGTTACTTAAAAAGAATGTGGATGAAAAGATATACACCCAAGAGTTGGAGAAAGCAAAGATGCTTATCATGCCTAACTTTTTAGGTGAGAGATTTAAAATGATAAAATTTAGAAAAGACTAGAAATTTTTCATTGCTTTTTTTAGTTCATCAAGTCTATTTGAACTTTTTATTGCATTTTCTTTGGTGATGATGTTTTTAGTTAAAAGCTCCATAATCTCTTGTGTTTGTGTTCGCATACCTGTTTCATTTTGATTGAGTTGCATTTGAGAGTAGAGTTGATGCACTTTATTTTCACGAATTAGATTTGAGATGGCTGGGTTTGTGATGAGAACCTCTTGTGCTGCCACTTTCCCAGAACCCACTCTTGGTATGAGCGTTTGAGAGATGACAGAAATAAGAGAAGAAGCGAGTTGTGCTCGGATTTGTGGTTGTTTTTCTGGTGAGAAAACATCTAAGATTCGGTTGATTGTCCCGGGTGCTGAGTTAGTATGGAGTGTTCCAAATACTAAGTGTCCAGTTTCAGCCGCGGTAAGTGCAGCACCTATCTCTTCTGCATCACGCATCTCTCCGATGAGTATGATATCTGGGTCTTGTCTAAGTGCATACTTGATAGCTGATGCAAAAGACTTAGTATTTGATCCTACAGCCCTTTGTGAAAAGAGAGATTTTCTATTTTGATGCACAAACTCAATGGGACTTTCAATAGTGATAATATGTTTTCTTTCTGTTAAGTTTATCTCGTGAAGCATAGAAGCTAAGGTGGTTGACTTTCCACTTCCTGTTGGTCCAGTGACAAGGATAAGACCTTTTTCTTGCTTGACAAGCTCTTTAAAGATGGGATTGTTATTGTACTCATCAAGAGTAGGAATCTCTATGGGAATCATACGAAAAGCACAAGCCATACCCTCTCTTGTCATATAGTAGTTCGCACGAAATCTTCCAACTCCCTCTAGGGTAAAATCATCATCAAGCTCTTTATTCTCTTCAAACTCTTGAATTTGTTTTTCTTTTAAAAGAGATTTGACCATACTCTCAATATCTTTAGCACTTAACTTGTCAAGTTTGAGGGCTTTGAGTTCTTTATCGATACGAATTTGAGGTTCACTACCAACTACAAGATGTAGATCAGAAGAACCAAGTTTAAGTGTACTTTTGAGTAATTTTCTTATATCAATTGTTTTATGTATCTGCTCTTGAGGTAGTTCATCACTCATATGTTTACCTTTATTCTATGATTTTTGGAACGATGAAAAAATTGTCTGCACTTTGTGGTGCATGTTTGAGAATATTTTCATTGATGGAAGTATCGATGAATGGTTCATCAACTCTCACTTGTGTAGCATCATCATTCATAGCAAAATTATCATCAACTTTATCCGTACTGAGTTGACTAAGATTGTCAACAAAGCTTACTATTTCTGAAAGTTGAGAGATGATCTCTTGGCGTTTATTTTCATCTACTTTTAAAAAAGATAATTTCTCTAACTTACTTAAAAGTGCGTCATCTACTTGCATTTGTTACCTTATAAATATATTTTGTAAGATTGTAACGAAAAAAACTTGTCTTTTTGATAAAAATTTAACAAACTATAGGGTAGTATTACATTCAAAGAAAAATTAAGGATTATTTTTGAGCTTAAAAGAAAACATGAGTATGGTAAAAGAGGAACTTAATTCAGAAGAGAAATTTTTTGAAAAAGCAGTTATCACTGAAAAATTTGTAAAAAAATATAAAAATATTATGATTGGGTTAGTTGTTGCCGTCATCGTTGTTGTTGTTGCAAATGTAGTGTTAGAGGCAAACAAAAATTCTGAGGTAAAAGAAGCAAATCAACTTCTAGCAACTTTAAAAGCAAACTCAAAGGATGAAAATGCAAAAACTCAACTGAGTCATTTGTCTCCTAACCTTTATGATGTTTGGAGTTTTTCACAAGCAATAGTTCATAAAGATATTGAGACATTAAAAAAACTTCAATCTTCAAAGGCTAATTTAATCGGTGATTTAGCAAGTTATGAAGTTGCAAGTCAAAGTGGAAATGTTGATAAACTTAATGATTATTCAATGAGACAGGGGGCTATCTATAAGGATTTAGCTTTAGTACAAAGTGCAATTATCTTTTTAGACAAAAATGAGTTAGATAAAGCACATCAAAAGTTGAAACAAGTATCTGCAACTTCCCCTTTAAGTAAAATTGTATTAGCTCTTTCACACTATGGAGTAAAGTGATATCTTGAAGTTTATCTCTCTTTTTTTCATCCCTGCACTTTTGATCTTCTTTAGTGCTTGTAGTTCCAGAGAGGTTTATACGCCAAAACAAGTGCTTGGGCAATGGGCACATAATGATCTTTCCGATAAGGTTATCATCGATACAACATTAGATGCAGCACTCCTCAGGGATAGAGAGGTTCTCGTTGATGGAAAGCCTACTGGTATACGGATAGAAACAGACCAAAGACTTATCTCGCATAGTGATGGATGGGTATTGAGTGCATCGATAGATGGTGATTTAACTTTGCAGTTTATTGCAGATAAAAATATGGTTGAAAAATTTCACCTCTCAAAGACTATTGCGACTGCAAGTGTAAAAGATGATGTTTTAGCAGTTTTGTTTGCTGACAATGAGATGGCATTATACTCTATTGCATCGAAAAAACTACTACTTAAAGAGCCGGGTATTGCACCTAAAATTGTCAATGCAAAGATTGTTAAACCATACTTTATGAATGATTTAGTATTATTTTTAACACTTGATGGTAAGATAGTTATTGTGAGCGTAACACAAAAGAAAAAGTTAAGAAGTATCATCGTTTCATCCCAAGACAATTTTAACAATATCA
The DNA here is from genome assembly GCA_027013295.1 of Sulfurimonas sp. Lineage (GTDB taxonomy): Bacteria > Campylobacterota > Campylobacteria > Campylobacterales > Sulfurimonadaceae > Sulfurimonas. Next base: position 14,525 of record JALUXP010000114.1, on the reverse strand, counting down.
TCTCTTTTGATGTTGTAGAAGATAAGTTAATAGCATTCACTGGTACAAAACTTTTATCATTTGCACAAAAAGAGATACGAGTGAAATATGAGATAAGAAATGCTATTTATGAGAAAAGTAATATTATCTACATCACAACAAAACAAGGTGAACTTATATCTTTAACACCAGAGTTACAAGTGATAGCCAAGGTAAAATTTCCTTTTGCACATTTTTTGGGTTTAATATCATATAAAGATAAGATTTATGCACTTGAAAAAGAGGGTTATCTCATAGAATTGTCTAAAAACTTATTGACTTACAAGGTGTATGAAGTAGATGTTGATGATGGATTTGTTTATGTTACGGATAAGATTTTTTATGTAGGTGACCAATATATCTCAGTTGAGTAATGAGTTAGAAGCTTTTATTGAGTATATAACAATTACAAAAGCTTTAAACAAAAAAAGTGTGAGTGCTTATCTGAGTGATTTGAGTGCTATAGAAAAACAATTGGAGAAACCTCTTATCACTTTAGAGTCCAAAACTATTTTAGAAGTTTTATCTAGCTATAAAAATAAACGGACACTCAATCGTAAACTATCCTCCTTAAATGCTTTCTTTGATTTTTGTTATAAAAATAAATTTTTACTTGAAAAGACCAAACTTAGATCTGCAAAAATACCAAAACTTTTACCAAAATTTTTATCATTTAATGAGATATTGACTTCACTTAAATTGATAGATAGATCTTCATGGATTGGTTTGAGGGACTATGCTCTTATATTGTTTTTGTATGCAACAGGAACTCGTATCAGTGAAGCACTTGAGCTTAAAAAAGGGGATATAGAAGATGGTTGGCTTTTAATCCGTCATGCTAAAGGTGATAAGGAACGCATCGTGCCAATAGCACAAAAAGCTATTGATGCACTAGAACTTTATCTTGATGCACTAAGTTTTGATAAAGATTATATATGGTGTAATTATCAAGGTGGTAAACTCAGTAGAGTGAGTGCTTTTAAAACCACTCAAAAGTATCTTGGAGTCTCCCCACATGTTCTAAGGCACTCTTATGCAACATCACTCATAACAGGTGGAGCAGATTTACGGGTAGTTCAGGAGCTATTGGGGCATGCTTCTCTTTTGACAACACAGATATATACACACATCCAAAAACAACATCTACAAGAGACATTGCAAGTATGTCATCCACTTGCACAGAAAGAGATCTATGAACCATGTGAGAAATAGAATATTATCAAAACCATTTTTAAAATCACTTTTTTTAGTGCAAAATAAGTGGCATCAGCATGGAGTGCTTGTGCATACCTTGCGAGTTGTTTATTATGTTATCAAAAAAGGGTATTTTAGGTTTATCCCTGCAGCCTTCTTGCATGATATTGGTAAACCTGTATGTGCTTATAGAAAAGATGCAGAGGATTTTGAGTTTGATGAATATAGTTTTACAGATCATGAAGAAATAGGTTATAATATTGTCAGAAATTGGTCATTCATCAGTCAATACACAAAAAATGTAGTCAGATACCATTACCTTATCCGAGATATTAAAAAGTCAAAAACTGAAGATTTCACAAGGTATAAGCAAAAAAAATTGATTTGGGATAGTTTAGATATCAAGATGCACAAAGAGTTAGAACTTTTTTTAGTATGTGATGATTTAGCAAAAGGAAAGAGAAGAAGATGAGTGAAATAAATATTGTAACTATTGTATCTATTGCTTTTATAGGGTCTTTTGGACATTGTATAGGGATGTGTGGAGGGATAGTTATGGCATATTCTGCAAAGATGATAGATCCAAATACAAGTAAAATATCTCAAGGTCTTGCACATCTATTGTACTCTTTAGGACGAGTCACTACATATACCTCACTTGGAGCTTTGTTTGGTTTTCTCGGCGGAGTGATAACATATTCAAGTACAGCAAATGGTATCTTGCTCATAGTTACTGGTCTTTTAATGTTTTTAGCAGGGCTCTCTTTACTTGGAAAGTTAAAATTTTTAACCCTTATAGAACATTCACTCTCCTCTTCGATGATCTACAAACAAACATTTCATAAGATTCTAAATTCAAAATCCAATAGTAGTTTTTTTATCTTAGGGATGCTCAATGGATTACTTCCATGTGGTTTTGTTTACTTTTTTGCTATCACAGCAGCAAGCACAGCCCAACCACTTTATGGAGCATTTGTTATGTTTATCTTCGGACTCAGTACCATACCTGCAATGTTTTCTTTAGGTTTTATTGCTTCACTTGCACGAGCAACAAAATTTAGAGCTATGATGATGAACATAGCATCTTTGAGTGTCCTAGTTTATGGTGCTTTTACTATTTACAATGGTTTAAAGTATTTTTAATCTTTAACAGAAGTGTAAACAACGCAAACGATGCGTTGTTTTTTAATTATTTAAGAAGTGATTTAGTTATAGAACGGGCTGCTTCACGACCATCAAAGGCTGCTGTCACAACTAAGTCTGCTCCGCGATAACAATCTCCACCAGCGAAGATGCCAGAAGTCGATGTCTCATGTGTTTCTTCCTCTATGATGATCTCACCCCATTTGTTTGTTTCTATCCCATTTTCAGCTAAAAAAGCTGGAACTTCAGTATCAAAGCCTAGAGACATGATGATAATATCAGCACTGAGTCTCGCATTGGTCCCTTTCATCTCTTCAACTTTTTGACGACCAGATTCATCTTTAACACCAAGGGACATCTTTAGAGTCTCAACCGCTATAGCTACCCCTTTATCATTTAGGATTATCTCTTTTGGAGAGGTAAGAAAGACAAAGTCAACCCCCTCTTCCATCGCATTTTTATACTCTTTTTTACTTCCTGGCATATTTTTCTCATCTCTACGGTACAAACAAGTTACAGATTTCGCACCCTCACGCTTTGCAGTTCTAAGGCAATCCATAGCCGTATCTCCACCACCAATAACGACAACATTAAGATCTTTAAAATCAAATTTTTTATCATATACAGCATGAAAATTTTTCTTTTGAATATTTGTCAAATAATCCATAGCATCATGTACATTTGGAGCTGTTTCACCATTCATAGAAGCTTTTTTTGCCTTTGTAGCTCCCACTCCAATAAACATAGCATCATGAGCATTAGCAATCTCTTCAAAACTTAAATCTTTTCCAACATTACAGTTGAGTACAAGTTTCATACCCGCTTCAACCAACAAGTTTACACGGCGTTCTACAATCTTTTTATCGAGTTTAAAATTTGGAATACCATAAGTTAGTAGTCCACCAGCACGGTCAGCTCTTTCATACATAGTTACTTCTATGCCTGAGCGAAGTAGATATGTTGCAGCGGAAAGTCCAGCAGGACCACTCCCTATGATGGCTACTTTTTTACCACTTTTTAGTTCTGGAAACTCTGGTTTAAAACCAGCTTTAAATCCAGCTTCTGTAATGTGTGTTTCAACAGAGCCAATAGTGATAGCACCATGTCCATCATTTAAGGTACAGTCACCTTCACAAAGCTTATCATGTGGACAGACACGCCCCATAACTTCTGGAAAGGGGGATGGTTCATTAGAAAGCTTAAATGCAAATTCCAAATCTTTTTCACTAACAGCTTTAAGCCATTGTGGTACATAGTTATGAAGTGGACACTTGTTGAGACAATATGGATCACCACATTGGATACATCGTTCACTTTGTGTACTCGCTTCATCTTTATCAAAAACCTCATATATCTCACCAAAGTCTTTTGTACGCTCCACAACTAATCTTTTTTTTGCTTCTATTCTTTCAATGTTTAAATATTCTCTCATGATTAGTCTCCATTCTCAAGATTAAGTGGTAATTTTGTAAGATTTTTTGGTTTTACTAACCAAAAATTTCGTACCTCCACTCTAAAGTTTTCAAGTAAATCTTTTGCTTTTTGACTTCCTGTTTCCACTAAGTAGTCTTTGAGCAATTTTTTAAGATAATGTCTTGCCTCATCCCCTTCATCAGTATCGATGCGAATTGCTTCAACAAGTTCACGGTTTACATTTTCGACAAATGAATGATCTTCATCATACACAAAACTTACCCCACCAGTCATACCTGCACCAAAGTTGATACCAGTTTTTCCAAGGATTATGACAACACCACCCGTCATATATTCACAAGCATTATCTCCAGTACCCTCGACTATAGCAAAAGCACCTGAATTACGAACTGCAAATCTTTCACCTACAGAACCAGAAACATAGAGTTTACCACCAGTAGCCCCATAAAGACAAGTATTACCACCAGCAGCAAACGCTTCACCTTCATTTTTAGATGTGATGATAACCTTGCCACCATGCATCCCTTTACAAAGGTAATCATTTGCAACACCTTTAAGATAGATGCTAACCCCTGGAATCAAAAACGCACCAAGAGCTTGTCCAGCTATACCAGAAAGATTTATTCTAATCGTCTCAGATTTAAGACCTTTATCTCCATAGTATTGAGCGATTTCACCAGATATTCTCGCACCAAAACTTCTATTGAGATTCGTTATTTTACGCTCTATTTTAATAGGGTGTTCAGGCTGTTCTATGGCAACTCGTGCCTCTTTTAGAACATCTATTTCATAAGCATTATCATCAAATGGAGGATTAAATTTTTGCTGATGAGTATTGACACCTTCTTCCTGATGCAAGACAGATGAAAAATCAAATTTTTGTGCAAATTCATCATCAACTACTTTTAACATATGAGATTGACCTATCATCTCCTCCATCGTTTTGTATCCAAGTGTAGCCATGATGCTACGGATATCTTCTGCCAAAAATGTAAAATAATTTACAACTTTATCTGCATCTCCTTTAAAATACTCATCACGAAGTTTTTCATTTTGTGTAGCAATCCCTACTGAACATTTATTGACATGACAGATACGAAGCATCTTACAACCAACCATAGTTAAAACCCCAGTACCAAAAGCATAAGATTCTGCACCAAGGAGTGCTGCTTTGACAACATCGAGTCCAGTTTTTAATCCACCATCAGTTTGAACTTCTACTAAACCTCTAAGGTTATTTGCTTTTAAAGCATTGTGTGCTTCACTGAGTCCCAGTTCAAATGGATTTCCAGCAAATTTTATAGAGGTAAGAGGAGCAGCACCAGTACCACCATCACCGCCAGAGATGATAATTTTGTCTGCATACGCTTTTGCAACACCTGCGGCAATAGTTCCAACACCAACAGTTGATACAAGCTTAACAGCTACACGAGCTTTAGGATTGACCTGTTTCATATCAAAAATAAGTTGAGCTAAATCTTCGATAGAATAGATATCATGGTGTGGTGGTGGTGAGATAAGTGTAACACCTGGCACGGTATGGCGAAGTTTACCGATGAGAACACTTACTTTATGACCTGGAAGCTGTCCTCCCTCACCTGGTTTTGCACCTTGTGCTACTTTTATCTGAATCTCCTCAGCACTTCTAAGATACGCTGGAGTCACACCAAATCTACCCGATGCAACTTGCTTTATTTTTGAGACACGGTTCGTATCAAACCTAGCAGGATCTTCTCCACCCTCACCTGAGTTTGACTGTGCACCCATGGAGTTCATTGCCATAGCAATAGTTTCATGTGCTTCGGGAGAGATTGAGCCAAGGCTCATAGCGGCTGAGGCAAATCTTTTAAATATCTCCTCTTTTGGTTCTACTTCAGAGATATCTATAGATTTTCGAGAAGATTTTATCTCAAAAAAATCACGAATATATTTTAATCCGCGTTTATTGACAATATCTCTAAGTTTTACATAGTCTTCAACCTTGCCACTCTCAACACAAGTATGAATCGCATGGATAACTGATGGTCCAAAGTCATGATGCTCTGCTCCATTGTAAAACTTATAAAATCCACCAATGTTGAGTGGGAAAATCTTATTAAACCCTGTATTTGAGTGTGCTAGTTTATTGTACTTTTTAAGTCTTTGGTCAATATCATCATAAGTCAGTCCACTCAAAACACAGTGAGATGATTCAAAACAATCTTTGACAATTCTTTCATTAAGACCCATCACATCAAAAAGACCAGAATTTCTATAGGATGCTATCGTTGCAATTCCCATTTTTGACATGATTTTGAGAAGTCCACTGTTGAGTGCAGTATGCACAGACTTTAGTGCTTCATGACAATCATAATGCATAATTTTTGATTTTTCCAATATCTCTATTACGGTTGCGAATAATAGATTTGGATAAACAGCACTTGCCCCATAACCTAAGAGAACCGCGGCAGAATGAGAATCCACAACCTCACCAGTTACTGCTATCATAGAAACTAAATGGCGAATTTTTTCTTTTGAGAGAGCGATATTTAAACGACCTATAGCCATTGCCATGGGAATAACTACATTTTCTTCACTCAAACCAATATCATCAAGAATCACTATGCGGACACCATCATTTTGCACAGCTTCAACAACAGAGTCAACTAATTGTCGCAAGGCTTCCTCTAAGTTTGTTGTATACGCAGTTGAGAAAGTTTTGTTGTGATAAAAACTTTGGTAACGAGGTGATTTTTTATCTCCGAAAGATTTTAGCACATCTAACTTTTCACGGGTAATAATAGGACTTATCGCTTTGAGACGATGTGCATGAGTTGGAATCTCGTTGAGGATATTGTGAACCTCACCAAAACCAGTATTTAAACTCATCACAACAGATTCACGAATAGGATCAATCGGTGGATTTGTTACTTGAGCAAATTTTTGTTTAAAATAGTCAGTAAAATTTCTTTGCTTGTTTGAAAAAGCGGCAAGTGGTGTATCATCACCCATAGAGCCAACTGCTTCTTTAGAATCTTTCATCATTGGTTCTATCACTTGCTCAATAATCTCTTGAGTGATGTTAAAATACCTTTGACGAGATACTATATCTTTGCCTTCAAAATCACACTGAGACATATACTGCTCTTCAACATGTTCTTGTAGGTATATCATATGCTCATTGAGCCATTTCATATATGGATTTGAACTTTTTAAATAATCATTGATATCGTTATTTTTAAGGATTTTTCCATATTTTAGGTCAAGCCCTAGCATCTCTCCAGATTGAAGTCTTCCACGCTCTTTGATATTGTCTTCTGCAATATCTACTACGCCATACTCTGAAGCAATAAGGAGATTGTTGTCTTTTGTAATAATATATTTTGAAGGGCGAAGACCATTTCTATCTAGGACACAACCAATATAGCGACCATCAGTCACTGAAAATGCTGCAGGTCCGTCCCATGCTTCAAATACTGTTGAATGGTACTCATAAAAAGCACGAAGCTCTGGATCCATATGTGGAGAATTTTGCCAAGCAGATGGTATAACTGCACGAACAGCTTTGAAAAAGTCCATACCATTGACAATAAGAAATTCAAAAAAGTTATCTGCAGATGCACTATCTGATGAGTTAAGCTGTAGGATAGGAAGAATTTTTTCTATCTCTTCATCTGTAAATATATCAGATTTTATAGATTCAGATTTGATCTCTACATTAAAACGATTTCCTTCGACAGAATTTATCTCACCATTATGTGCAACCGAACGAAAAGGTTGTGCCAAACGCCACTCTGGAAGTGTATTGGTTGAAAATCTTTGATGAAAAAGTGAAAATGAAATTTTAAATGCTTCATCTTGCAAATCTACATAGAACTCTTTGATATGCGTAGGCATAACAAGTCCCTTATATGAAAGAACCGATGAGCTCATTGATGAGATATAAAAATCACGATGAGAAACTAACTTATGCTCCACCTCTTTACGCGAGAGATAAAGCAGAGCATCAAATCTATCTGTAGATATAATAGAGTTTGGTATTATAAATACCTGAACTATATTTGGCAAAGACACTAGGGCTTGTTCGCCAAGAGCTTTCGTATCTACAGGAACATCTCGAACAAGAACCACTTTAAGATCATTACTCGCACATACATCTTCTATCACTTGGGTTTCTGCTGTGTCTCTTGAAAAAACAGAAGCAACAGCATATTGTTTTGGCAGTTCAATACCATTCTGCGAAGCTATCTTTCTTAAAAACTCATCTGGCATAGAAAGCAACAGTCCACTACCATCACCAGTTTTACCATCAGCAGCAACCGCACCACGGTGCATCATGCGTTCTAAGGCTGTAACTGCATCGTCTAAAACCTTCTTAGATGCTTTATTTTTGATATTGGCAACAAGCCCAAAACCACAGTTATCTTTAAATGATCTCAATAAATCATAATTATTAGTCATAACAACTCCTAAATTTTTAAATTTGTCTAAATATTTTATATATTTAATCTCTTTTTAAAGAAACTTAGTCTATTTAGAGACAAAGTGTTATATTATACACGCTAAAGGTTTAAAGAGGTATTATATAGATAATATTTTTCAAATAAATTAATCAAATGGGGAAAAAGAAACAAAATATGCAAGGATATATACTTAATCTCAATAAAGTCAGAGATGAAGACTTAATAGTAACAATTCTATCAAAAGATAACTTAGATACCCTTTATAGATTTTATGGGGCTAGACATGGTGTCATCAACCTTGCATTTAAAATTGACTATGAAAAAGAGAGCTCTTCCAAAAGCACAATAGCAAGACTTAAAGATGTAGTACACATTGGTTTCAAGTGGATAAATGATTATAAATTACTTCGTTTATGGCAAGATTTTGTTTCCCTTTTTTATAAACATCTCAAAGATGCTTATGAGGTAGATAGTTTTTATTTTGAACTTATTGACAATGCTTCAAAAATTTGGGCACAACAAAATCCTAAAAGAGTTGCTATTGAGTCTTATGTGAAACTTCTTGAGCATGAGGGGAGGCTTCATACGCAGATGGAATGTTTTTTATGTCATGAAACATTTAAAACAGATGAAGATATCTCGCTCATTCGAGCATTTTTGCCAACCCACAAACATTGCACGCATACTTATGGAATCAACCAAAAAGCCCTTTTAGAGCTTTTTGAAACAAAATCAACTCTTTTTTTGTCTGACAAAGAGGTGGAGAGAATCTGGTATATTTTACTTGAGGGGTTATAACTTTAGGTTCGATTTTTCTTCATGTATTGAGAAATTTTTTTATACTTTATATTCTTCATATATTGTTCCATATACTCATAATCTGGCTTACTTTTTTCATCTACTGGTAATATAATCTTTTCTTTTGATACTCTTTTGTCATTTATCTCTCTATTAAAATTATATTTTTGTTTAAATCTATTTGTTAAAGTTGTTATAAACAGATATACATACTCACTCATATGTTCTTGTTGTAAATGTGTTACATGATCACTTGCCACAAAACTATATGGATGATAAAAACTAGCCCCAACACTTCCACTATTTGCAATAGTTACACAACCATTAAACACTCTGACATTAGTGGCATTTCCTATAAAATTATCTACTCCATTATTTAAAGCAGTTGAAGACACATAAGGTATATCTCCCTTAATTTGTTTTGTTTTTGTAAGTCGTTTCCCCCTTTGAACAGTATCAAAAATATCAGATACAAAAAACTCTTTCCAATTTTTATCTTTTAAAGATTTTATTGTTTTATACTCAAGTTTTTTTAGAATTTTAACAATATAGTCTTTATACTTTTTCTCTTTTTTTTCAACAATAGATTTTATATAATTTTCCATAGATAGATAGTCTGGTTGATTCTTTTTAATTGGTAACATCAATATTGTTCTATTTGCATTAGACTGTCTAAATTGTTTTGCATAAGAAAATTTTCTTTTATTTTGGTTGATCATAGTTGTTATAAACAATTTATGATATTTAGTTAGATTATTGTTTTCAAAAAAATAGATATTATCATCACCACAACATAGATAATCATGATAAAAACTATTACCAAACATATCAACAGAAATAATATTTTTAAATTTTTTCATCTCTTTATTATTAACAAAATCTGCAATACCGTTGTTGTTCTCTTTTGCTGTCAATAATGGAGTTTTACCGTATATTCTATGATTTTTAATCAATCGTTTTCCATGATAATTTTGAAAATCAAGTTTGGCTAAAAAAAATTCTTTCCACTCCCTATCATTAAGCTTCATCTTCATTATCCTCAAATAGATACTCTCTATCTTGCATAATCATGGCAAATTCAAAAGTTAAATAATCTGCTATCGTTTTTTCAAACTCTTCATCCATTGGAATTTCATCATTAAAGTAGTAAAAACTATGCAACCACTCATCATCTGCACCAATAGTGGTTTTTATGCAAAATTTAGTTTCACTCTCGATTCTATCAAACCAAACATCTAGTAAATGAGCTTTTTTATCTTTTGCTTGTTCTGTTTCTATCAATCCAATATGTGGAGCAACTTTATATCCATCATCTCTAAAGTCAATAAATTTACTTTTCTTCTCTTTTGGATGTGCTTCTCCTGCAGTAAATACAGCGATACAAGGCATAACACCCACACCATAAAATGTGTCTTTGTTTAATGTGACAACACCTTCTAATGTGTGATGCTTAAGAATATTGGCTTTGGTAGATTGTTCTTCTTTTGTTTTACCTGTCATTGTTGATTGGGGGACTATCACAATAACTTTGCCACCCTCAGTTATAGAATTTAACAGATGTTCTATAAAAGATATCTCATATAGATCTACATTGTTTTTAGAACCTTGTGAATAAGGTGGATTCATCATGCCAATATTGGCTTCTTTTAACTGCAATTTAAAAGGATCTTGCTTTAAAAAATCTTCATTAATGAGATTGCTTTTGCCATCACCTCTTAAAATCATATTGGTTGTAGCAATAGTAAACATATAAGGCTGCAACTCCAACCCATGAAGTTGTTTCTGTTTTATATTTTTTTGTCTGTTGTTATCATTGGTTTGTTTTAACATATGATGCATAGAAGCTATCAAAAATCCTGCTGTTCCAGCACATGGGTCTAAAACTATATCATTAGCTTGTATATCTACTAAATCACAAAATAGATCTGTAATATGTCTTGGGGTTAAAACTATACCTAAGGTTTGTCCATCTCCACCACTATAAGACATAAACTCTCCGTAAAAGCGTCCTAGATAATCTTCGGATGAATTTGAATATTTTATACTCTTGTAAATCTTATCATATAAGAATTGGGTAAAGTGCTTAAGTGGTGTTTTTTTAAGAGTTTGGTTCATCTCATTTAAAATTTGAGTATCTTTAATAATAGAAAATTGAGAGATAATTTTATCTCTTTTAACTTCTGGAGCAACTTTTGATCTTTTTAGATTTGATTCTATGGCTTTAAATATTTTTTCTCCATCAGTATTAATCTCATCTGCTGTTAAATCATCTAAAGAAAAATTTTTATACTCTGCTTCACGGAGTGCTAACAATATACCAGATACTATTAAAGGCTTATCTATATCTTTTAGATTTCCATAATTTCGTAAATCTTCATGAAGGTCAGAGGCATCTTTTAAAATTATAGATAATTCTTTGTCTTTGTCTGTCTCTTCTTTTAAAATTTCTCTTATATAATATTCTTGTATATTTTGTTCATTAAAAGATATAAAAGATTCTACATCTGGCAACTCTCTATAATATTCTGTTTCATCAATATAAAGAGGGCTTATGCGATGTTTTTTTTCATCACCACTTATGCCAAAAGCTATAATCTTTTTATAGCTTGTGTTTTTTGCTAAATGTTTAGCATAAAATAAAGCACCATTTATTGCATAATTTTTTGTATCTTTTACGGTTGTACTCACAAGACCTTTATCATCTAATTTGATATGTTTTGCGATATCTGCTTTATTTTCAATTACTAATATAAAATCTTTTACAACTCCTACATATTCGGGAAAACCAACATTTTTAGTTTTGCTTTTTGAAGCAGTTTTTAAAGCATTGTCAATTTCTAAGATTGTACTACCTTGAGGTTCTAAATCAATAGTAGCTTTTTTTAAAAGCTCATATACCCACAAATCTGTTTTCACTTCTTTCTTTGCCATTATCTATCCTAAAATCTTTCTATCTATATTCTATCCAAAGGGGTGCAGTATTTTACTAAAATATGACAAATTGCAATATTTTTCTAGTTTTTTCATAAAAGACCTAGTATCTATCTCTTTTTTATGACTTTTTTGCAACAAGAGAAGCGATTTTGACTCTTTCACCTAGCCTATTAACCTCTATCTTCTCTTCATAGTAAATTATATCTAAACCTATAAACATATGCAGCAACTCATTTTTGCGTAAAAGATAGTTTAGATTTGTCGTTGGCATCTGAAACTCTCCATGTGCAACTATAAATGTTTCAAAGATGAGCAGGCCATCTTTTTTTAAAGCATCTTTCATTTGTGAAGTTAAACGACGATTTAGGTAGTTCATATTTACTATGAGGTCATATTTATTTGGAGTGATATTATAGGTATCTAAATCAGCTTCTACTTTTGTGACATGGGCATGATTTTTGACTTTGCCTAAAGCGAAGTCTGAGATATCTACTGCATCTACATCAAAACCTTTCTCACACAAGAAATGGGTATTACGCCCTGTACCACATGCTACATCTAAAGCTTGTCCAACATTGGCATGTTCTATATATTTTACTAAAGTTTTATTTGCATCCATTGACATTGGTCTTATGACATGTCTCTCATTCCAACGCTCTTTATCTTCTATCATGACAATTACTCCTTAATTTTATGACAATCTTTGTTTGTACTCTTCATAGCCAAACTCTTTTACAATTTCCATTTTACCATTTTTACGCAATATTACTAATGAGGGAAGTTTTATCCCATTGAAAGTAGTATTTTTCACAAAAGTGTAGTGAATCTGGTCTTCAAATATCACTTTATCACCTATCTTCAATGGCTTATCAAAAGAGTAGTCCCCCATGATATCTCCAGCCAAGCAAGTATTTCCCCCTAATCTATAGGTATATTTTTTCTCATTGGCAAGCCCTGCTCCTCTTACCTCAGCCCGATATGGCATAGCCAAGGTATCGGGCATATGAGCTTCTGCTGATGTATCTAGTATCGCTATATCAATCCCATTGTGCATAAGATCAAGCACACTACTCACAAGATAGCCAGACTCCCAACCAACTGCTTCTCCTGGTTCTAGGTAAACTTCAAGATTGTATTTTTCTCTAAAATTTTTTATGATCCTAATCAACTTTTCTACATCATAATCTTTTTTAGTTATATGATGTCCACCTCCAAAATTGATATATTTTAGATTTTTAAAATATTTTGAAAAGTTTGCCTCAAATACGAGGAGAACCTCTTCAAGTGCATCTACATTTTGTTCACATAAGGCATGAAAATTTAGTCCATCTAAATATTTTAAGATATTTTCATCAAAATTTAGGAGTGTAGTACCAAGTCGAGAGTAGATACCACAAGGATTATAAATATCTTTTGGAGCAGATGAGATTTCAGGATTGATGCGAAGGGATACATCTATAGTTGGATTGATCTCTTTTACTTTCGTTATGTGACGCTTTAGTTGGGTGGATGAATTAAATACTATATGGTCTGATACCTGTGCTATCTTTTCTATCTCATCATCACTAAAAGCAGGGGAATAGGTATGAATTTCTGCTTTATTATTGTATTTGACAAACTCTTCTTGAGCAAGATAGGCTTCATAAAGTCCACTCGTTGTACACCCATCAAGGTATTTTGCCACTAAAGGAAATGTACCCCACATAGCAAAACCTTTGAGTGCCAAGATGATTTTTGCTCCACTCTTCTCTTTTACGGAAGCAAGGATTTTTAGATTGTTCTCTAAAAGTTTTTCTTCGCAAAGATAGTAGGGTGTTTTCATCTTAGAACTCTTTGATTTGCCACGGAAGACCCTGTTCGTTCAACTCATCCATAAAGAGGTCTGGATTGAACTCCTCTATGTTAAATACCCCTTCTTTTTGCCATTTTCCTTCAAGCATAAGCTTTGCCCCTATCATCGCAGGTACACCTGTTGTATAAGAGACTGCTTGGGATTTTACCTCTTCATAACATTTTTCATGGTCACTCACTTGATAAATGTATATTTGCTTTTGTTTACCATCCTTTAAGCCCTTGCAAACTACACCTATATTTGTTTTACCTTTTGTTCTACTGCCTAAAGAAGCAGGGTCTGGAAGCAGGGTCTTCAAAAACTCAAGAGGGACTATCTTTTGCCCTTGATGCTCTACCTCTTCTATACCAAGCATTCCCACATTTTGTAAACAATTCATGTGTGTTAAATAACTTTGCCCAAAGGTCATAAAAAAGCGGATTCTCTTTAATCCTTTTATATGCTTCACTAAAGATTCCATCTCTTCATGATAGAGCAGGTAAGAGTCTCGCTCCCCTACCTCTGGATAGTCCCAAACCATCTTCACTTCCATCGGTTTAGTTGTAAACCAATCTCCATCTTCCCAGTATCTACCATTTGCTGAGACCTCACGAAGGTTTATCTCTGGATTAAAATTTGTTGCAAATGGATACCCATGGTCACCATCATTGCAATCTAAAATATCAATAGTCTCTATCTCATCAAAATAATGCTTCTGAGCATAAGCACAA
>JALUXP010000113.1 GCA_027013295.1 Sulfurimonas sp. | reverse complement strand
GTCCACATAATTATGTAACTCTTTTACCGCACTCGATCTTTTTAAAACTCTATATAAATACTTATACACTTTATCTCTATCAAAAGGAGTTGGCAAGACACCATCGATACGGTAACATTTATCAATCATCTCAAGAGTCTTCGGGTCTGTTATATTATCTTCTATAAGATATATAGGAAGTAATTCTCTTTTATTTCGTAAGGATTGTATAAATATTTTTACATCTTCATATTCTTTAATTTTTATATTGTTATCTATTTTTATAAATATTATATCTATGGTTTTAGAGTACTCATACTTTGCAATATCTTGTTCATCTGACAAGATACACTCTTGAAAGATAAAATCAAACATATCATAATAGGATGCTAACTCTGTATTGAAATTAAAAAAAAGCACTTTAAGATTTGATGCATATTCATTTGTTAGTTTAATGATTGTTTTCATTTTATCTCACTGTATTTATAATATTTGCTATCTCTTTAAGGGAGAGACTTTGTTTCGCAGCACCGAGATCAACTGCTTTTTTTGGCATACCATAGACGATACAACTTTTTTCATCTTGAGCATAGGTAGCAGCACCCGCATTTTTCATCTCTAAGAGTCCAGTTGCTCCATCATCTCCCATACCTGTTAAAATGAACCCAACACCAAAGATGCCCACTTCTTTGCTCATTGATCGAAAGAGAACATTGACACTTGGCTTATGTGAGTTTACTTTAGGGTAATTTTTTAAAGCCACTTTGTATTGAAATCCATTTTTGTGTACCTCCATGTGCATATCTCCTGGGGCTATGAGTATGCGACCATGCATCAGAGCATCACCATCTTGTGCCTCTTTGACACGAGAGGAGGGAAGTATCTGGTCAAGCCTCTGTGCAAATGATGCTGTAAAACCAGCTGGCATATGTTGTGTTATCACAATAGGTGGATGGTTTGGTTCAAGTTGCAAAAGTAACTCTTCTAAAATCTGCACACCACCCGTTGAAGCACCAATGGCAATGATCTTTTTAGATGGAGGGAGAGAACTTGCAGCTTTTATACTACTCGACACCTGTTTGGCATCGAGTATTTTACTTGTACTAGTTCTTCTTATGTTTTGAATATATGTAGCACGAGAGGCTGCCGCAATTCTTACCTTAGAGACAAATTCTCCGCTCTTGTCTCCAAAAAACTGATCTATGTTGGTTGTAGGTTTAAGGACAATATCAACAGCACCCATACGCATGGCATCTATAGCAGAAGAGCTTCCTCTTGTGACAAGTGTTGAACAGATGATGGTAGGGATGGGTTTTTGCTTACCTATCATCTCTAAAAATGTCAGTCCATCCATCTTTGGCATCTCTATGTCGAGTATGAAAACATCAGGTAATCCAGTTCTTTTAAATACTTCAAATGCATCAACGGGATTAGCTGAACTCCCTATAATCTCTATATCATTGATAGGTGCAAAAATTTTCTTAAATTCATTCCTAACAAGTGCTGAGTCATCTATTATAAATACCTTAATCATTTAAAAAAAATCCAATTCGCTATCATCTTCATCTTCACTTTTTCCTTCAAGTTTACTTTTCATAAACTGCATATTGTTATCTAAAGAGTCTTTAAATATATATACATCTTTAAA
Source organism: Sulfurimonas sp. (assembly GCA_027013295.1). Classification (GTDB taxonomy): domain Bacteria; phylum Campylobacterota; class Campylobacteria; order Campylobacterales; family Sulfurimonadaceae; genus Sulfurimonas. Next base: position 33,844 of record JALUXP010000113.1, on the reverse strand, counting down.
TATTCTATCTACAAACATATCCATCAAGTATATACTTACATCACTCAGTATCTCAGAAAGGTAGTTAAAAGCAGCTAAGTTTTGTGGCTCAATCTCTTCAAATTTCATACTTCTTAAGTAAGAAGCTATATCTTCATAAACAGGTGTGACACTTTGAGTTTGTTGTGCTTTAGAAAAGATAGATGCAACTTCATCAAGCTTATCTGCTATATTTGCAAAAAATTGATGCGAAAGGTTGCCATCGTTAAGATTTTTAACAACATCCATCAAATCATCTGCTAAAAACATAGCACTCCCCTCATAAGTATCAAAGAACTTATCTATAGAGTCCTCACTTACACTCCCCTGTTTCAAGATGATCTCTCTTCGACCTATAGAGTTAAGAGCATAGGAACGACTTAAGAGGGTAAAAAGCTTCTTTTGAAATCTCTCTTTTTCTATAGGGTAAGATATGTTCATATCTACATAGGGAACAATATCAAAAAGTTTTTTATACTCTTTTGGTTCAAACATTAGAAGAGTCATAATATCTTTACTGAAAGAGTTTATTGCCTTAAAAAAGTCTCCAATCAAGGGATTGTTATCTTGAGCATCAAAAACTACTACATTTACATGCCTTTTTGTTAAAATCGTATCTATTTTATCAAGAATTTGGGCATTGATATCTACTTTTGAAGCAGATAAAAAGTACTCAGATGTCTCATCATATATCTCTTGTGAATCTTTCCCAACATAGAGTATATTGTACTCTGATGCTAAAAATTGTAAATATTTACCATAATCTTTACTCATAACTTTTTCCTTCTAAGATTGTGTCTATTTTTTTAAATGCTACTAAAAGCACATCATTCATATAGATTTTTGCACTTTTAGATATATAGTTTTTAAAACTAAGAAGCTTTATCTCCTCTTTTGTAGAGAGATTTGTAAATGAACTCTCAAGTGCTTTAATGAAATCTTTTTTCTGTTGCTCTATCTCATAAATAGTCAAACCAAATCTTCGACTATATTTGATTATCTCATCATCTAGCATAAGAAGATAATTATCTTTATCTTCTTCAAAAAGATTATCAACTACTGCATTTATATTTTTAAAGATGCCACGAGAGTCTCCAAAATAGTTCTCAAACTGATAATGAGCATACTCCAAATTTTTGACACGATTAAGCACAAAGATAAATTTAAGATTTCCATTATAACCCTTAAGCACACTGTAGATAAAACTAGCATTTATCGCATCTTGCTCACCATCGAGTATGGGTATAACAACAAAATCCAAAAAGTTGATCATCCCACTGTCACTCAGTGCATCTATGAGAGTCATTGTTGTTTTGTTAGCCCCTATATCTAAACACAATGCCCCATCTTTTGCAAATATCTCAGCTAACTCTTCTCGTAGCAGTGGAGAAGATACGCTGACCTGTTCTCTGACACTTAAAACACTTGCTCCAAAACTAGAGCTATCGTTGTTTTCATCATCAAACTCATAGTGTCGAACGATGTTTTTACCACATCGCTCAAAAAGAAAAGGTACTACAAGTTGCATAGAAACTGTACTTTTCCCAACGCCACCCTTACTTGAGATCACAGCAACTTTCAGATTTTTTTCTCTCATTTTATCTTCTTATATACAGAGGTTGCTACACTCTCTAGGGATGCAGTGTTAATCATATTGAGGTTTTCAGTAAGTGAGATGAAAAAGTATCCACCCACTTTAAGGTTTTTAAGAACATTATCTACAACCAACTGTTTCGTGTCGTCATCAAAGTAGATAAGTACATTTCTGAGCCATATAACATCAAATTTTCCAACTTCACCATTGTATTTCATAAGATTTCCTACACTAAACTCCATATTTTCCACAAGCCCTCTGTCCATAAGAAACTGCCCCTCATGGCGACCTCGTCCTTTTAGACAATACTCTCTTTTTAACTCTAGGGGAATCTTGTCTGCCCATTTTGCTGGGTAAAGTCCGATACGAGCTTTTTTGATAACATCTGTGTTTATATCTGTACCTACTATTTTCCAATCACTCCTAGCCATACTTTTATCTAGTAGCATAGCTATAGAATAAGCCTCCGCTCCTACAGATGCGGCGGCACTCCAAAAGCGAAACTTTGCTTTAAAAGGGTGTTTTGGAAGTATCTCTTTTTGGAGATACTCATAGTGGTCAATCTCTCTAAAAAAATAGGTCTCATTTGTAGTGATGAGATTTATCATCTCTATTCGTTCTTTGGCATTGACTTGCACAAGACGGATATAGTCGAGATAGTTATCAAATTTATAAAAAAGTAACCTCTTAAGAAGTCGGCTCTGTACAAGTAGTTTTTTAGAAGATTGTAAGTCAATCCCCACCTCTGCAAATATCAACTTTTGAACAGTTATAAATTCATTGTCAGCTAAGATTATTGCCATCTCTACACCATATACTTTTGCATAGCTTCACTAAGAGCGAGCATATTGACCTTTCCAATAATATCTTGTGCACCAGCATCGAGAAGGGATTCTGCCATATTGTCATTTGACATATTTGTATGCACTATGATATTTATACCATCATACTTTTTCTCTTTTCTTATGTTATCAATAACATCTCTTCCACCAAGAACAGGCATCTCTAAGTCAGTGATAAAAAGGGATATCTCCTCAGGCGAGACATATTTCAAATCCTCAAGTAAAAGCTGTCCATTTTCATACATTCTGTACTTTAAGCCCATTTTATTAAAAAGGGACTCTGCCATTTTACGGATAAACCTACTATCATCTGCAAAAAGGATGAGCCTGTCATTTTTAACCTTTTCAATCTGCTTCGTATCTTCCATCGCCTTCGTGTCTATGGTGTCAAAGACATCTAAAAGCATCTTATCACTGTCAAAGATGAGACACATCTGGCTCTTTTGCCCTATGTTTACCCGAGTTATAAAAGATGTTTTTTCATCATTTTGAGAGTTGTCTGTCATAGTCTCTGGAGGAATATTTACTATGTACTCTACACGCTTTACCACGATGCCGAGTCTATGTCCACCATAATGAGCTAAGATAATAAGCTCATACTTACTTTCATCAAGAACCTCATTGCCAAACCACTTATCAAAGTTGATAATCGTTGTCATATTTCCACGAATATCGGCAGTTCCTTCGATAAGTCCTTCATTGTTAGTTTTGGCGATGTCAATATCTTTATAGACTAAAAGTTCTTCTATCTTAGAGACATTTTTTGCATAATACTGCCCATCACTCCCTTCAAAAACGAGGTACTGGCTTGTATCATTTGCATTTGCACTGACAAGTGCAACAAGGTCTAACTCATCGTCATCATCATCCATAAGATTGTCTATATTTTCTGTTTCTTCATCATACTCTTGCATATTTACTCTTTTATAGTGCTAGTTGTGAGAGTTCACCAATATTTAAAATAGTATTAGTATTTAAAATAGCGATATACTCTTTGTTGTATTTTCCCATATGAAGGATATACTTTGCATCAATCTTTGAGCCAAACTCAGGTGCTTTTGTAAGGTCTTCAACATCTATGCTATCTACTTCATACACTTCATCAATTATGATGCCTATTGACATAATACCTTCATCTTTTTCATGATTGACAACTACTATAGATGTTTTATCGGCTATGCTAGTTTGACCAAGCCCAAATCTATCGAGCAGATCAATAACAGGAACGATATTTCCTCGTATATTTGTCACACCTTTTACAAAACTCTTCATAGTAGGTACTTTTGTAATGCTACTATATTCCACTATCTCTTGTGCTTTTAAAGCTTCTACGCCATAGAGAACACCGCCAACCAAAAAAAGAAGATACTGGTTTTGATTATTTGCGACTTCACTCTCTAGTTCATTATTTTTACGGCTCACCTTTAACTCTTTAGTATCTATCGAATTGGCGAAGATCTAAACCACCGTTAGAGGTCTCTGGTGTTTGTGCAGTCTGGCGTGCTTGCGGTGCTGCTAGAGGGGCTGGAGTGCTAAACATATCTCCCTCTGCTACTTTAAAGAAACTCATCATTTGGTTGAGTGAGTTTGCTTGTCCGTTAAGCTCTTCACTAGCACTTGCCATCTCTTGAGAAGATGCTGCGTTTGTTTGTGTCACTTGGTCTAGTTGTGTCATGGCAGTGTTTATCTGACCTAGACCTATATCTTGCTCTTTTGCTGCATTTGCTATATCTTTGATAAGTTCTGCTGTTTCTTGAATCTTTGGTACAACACTACTTATGAGACTACCTGCTTTTTCACTTATCTTCACACTATCAGTTGTGATGGTACTTATCTCTTGTGCTGCTACTTGTGAGCGTTTTGCTAGTTTTCGCACCTCTGCAGCAACTACTGCAAAACCTTTACCATGCTCCCCTGCTCTTGCTGCTTCGATGGCGGCATTGAGTGCTAAGAGGTTTGTTTGGTAAACTATATCTTCGATGATAGAGATTTTTTCACTGATGAGAACCATAGCATCTACAGTTTTCGTAACGGCTTCTCCACCATCTATAGCCATAACAGATGCCTCTTCTGCTAAGTCATTTGTTTTTTGTGCATTTTTTGCAGACTCTGCGACACTTCCACTCATCTCTTCAAGAGCTGCACTTGTCTCTTCTAGTGAACTTGCTTGTTCAGTTGCACCTTGAGAAAGAGACTGCGAAGATGCACTTACTTGTGTAGAAGCTGATGCTATCTCTGTTACTCCACTGTTAATACGACCAACAATAGTTTGAAGTTTTTCAGCCATTGTATTTGTTGCAGTTTTAATAGCCTCTGTATCTCCAACAAAATTACTTTTTATTGTAACTGTCATATCACCATCTGCCATACACGAGAGAACAGTCCCTGTTTCCTTAATAATATCTTGGAGTGTTGATGCTGTATTGTTCACAGCTTGTTTTACTACATCAAAATCACCTTGATATTCTGTTGTAATTCTTTTATCAAGCTCTCCGTTTTGAAGTGCATTCAAACCAAATATTGTATCTGCAAAAGCATTTTGAACAACTGATAAAGTATCATTAACAACACCGATTATTTTTAAGTAGTCATTTGTAAAGCCCTCTGTTTCAACTCTAGCTGATATATTCCCTTTCTCTATCTCAGCATATCCATCATTATAATTTTTAAGTAGTTTTTCAAGTTGTGCCGCTGCATTGTTGGCTGCTTGTTTAACTACATCAAAGTCCCCTTGGTATTCTGTCTCTATTCTTGCATCAAACTTTCCATTTTGCAAAGCGTTAAAACCAAAAATGGCATCTGCAAAAGCTTTATCAAATGTTTCAATCGTTGTATTGAGACTATTTGTTAATGTTAGAAAATCATTTTCATATTTTCCTGTTTGGATTCTTATTTTAGTCTCCCCATTTCCAACAGCGGCTGATAAAATATTTGCATCTTCAATAAGGTTAGATAGGTTTGCACTTAAGTTATTGACTCCATCTTTTAAAACAGCAAAATCACCGCTCATATGCTCACTTACTTGGGCACTAAATTCTCCCTGTCCTAAGTCACTTATCGCCGAACCAACTATTCTTAAGTTTCCAACAGTTAAGTCCATAGTGGAGTTTATGCCATCTGTAATGCCTGAAAAGGTACCATTGTATTTTGTAGTATCTATACGAACATCAAGTTGTCCCTCTTGAGATGCCTTGTGCATCATCATAGAATCATCATGAAGATTACTAAGTTGCGTACAAAGCTTGTTGTAAACATCAGATAGTTTAGAGTTCTTTGTCTTTAACATACAGTTAAAATCACCATTTACCAATGCTTGTAGAGCATCTACCATAACTGCAACATCTTTTTCACTACTGCTTTTTTTTTCTTTTATCTTTGCCATTTTTTTTTCCTTTGTTTATTTTGTAGTATCTATAACTTTTTGTAAACTCTCATATATTTTGAGTTCATCCTCTTTTGCTTGAGCCAATATAGAACTTTGTCCATTTGCATATAGTTGCATATTGTTATGAAAAACACTATGAGAACTTACAAAATCTTTCCACTCCCTAGAGTGAGCCATAGCGGTCCCAGAGAGAGACTCTATCCACTTTCCAACTCTGCAACAACACGGTTTTGTTACTTCAAAGTTTTTTTCTCCACGCTTTACTCTCTCCTCAATATTTATACTAAAGATAAGGTGATCAACTTTAGCATGCGTTAAGTCAATATTGAGAGCATCTACATTTGTAACCTGTTTATTTTCACTAATACGATTTAGAAACTCTCGGTAGTTTAACTTCCTTTTATCTAAAAAATCCATAAAGAACTGATAAGACTCTTTAACACTGTGTCTCCTCTCGTAATCCACTAAAGTCCCATACAAAGAGTTAAGAACCTCTTTTTGAGAATCTTCAATGCGTCGTCTATAGGAGATAATATGCGATATAGTTCCATTTACCATAACAGGAGCTACAAAAGCTCTTACCCAGTAAAATCCACCACCATTTACTTTGTTCTTTACAAAGGCACTTACTGACTTTCCATCAAGAACAGCATCCCACAAAACTTTAAAAACAACCTTTGGCATATCTGGATGTCTTACAATATTGTGAGGTTTTCCTAGTATCTCCTCTCTTGTATATCCAGCCGTTTGACAAAATATATCATTTGCATAGGTTATGTTACCCTTTACATCGGTCATACTCACTAAAACATCACCCTCTTTAACATTAACTTCTTTCTCTAAACTATTCATTTTTGAGTTCCTTTCACCTCACCTATCATAAAAGATGGCAATCTTTCTATATCTACCTTGTACATCTCTTCCTCCTCTTTGAAAATAGGCAATATCATACTTCATCTACAGAGATTCTCTGATCTTGTGTTCCATAAGTTTTGGAATATCAAATATAAGAGCTATCTCGCCACTTCCTAAAATAGTTCCTCCACTAACACCTACAACATTACTAAACACCTCTCCAAGAGGTTTTATAACTGTTTGAAACTCTCCAAAGAGTTCATCTACCATCATTCCCACCTTGTACTCTCCAAAACGAACCACTACGATATTTTCTCTAAGAAGTCCTATCTCATCTACTAACTGTTTAAAGTTTACTTTTAACTGCTTATTCTCTTTTTTAAGTTTTTAACAATCTTTCTCTAAGTTTTTTTCTGCCATTTTTTATCCTTTTATTTTGTTTTCTATTTTTAAATAAATATTTAATGCTTGTTTAAAAAATAAATCAGCATCACTCAGTGTTGGTTTACCATAGGGCAATAAACCTAAATTACCAGGGTATCTTGAGTCTATATAGAGTTCATCTAAGACTTTTAATATACTCTCTTCCATTTCTATTTTCAAATCAATTTTAGCTATCAGAAATTGTAGTTTATGTACTTTTGGTACACTTATATTTTTATACTCCATAACTGCTTTAAAAGATTTTTCTATCGACTGCTGAGCATGAAAAGCAACGATATGAGTTAATCTTTCATCATTAATTATTTTTCTAATAACTTCAAGGTCATCATTTGCAGATTGCAACCAATCTAAAGCTAGTGATGTCCCCATAACAACTCCCCCTTTTGTAAAATTTCTTTTGAAAAACTACTATTTTGTTCAACAAATTTTTCATACATTTTTTTTGTATGTGTCACTATATCTATAGGAATAATCGCTTGTAACTCCTCTAAAGCATTAGCAACTTTTAATCTGATAGACATACTCTGAGCATAACTTTTTGGTATAAAGTCATCTGAAGTAACAACATATAAATCTATGTCACTATCTTCATTTGGCTTCCCGTAAGCAAATGAACCAAATAGTGTTATTTGTTGCAACTCTAAAGGTTTTAGTCTACTGACTATCTCTTTTTTCAATGTTTCTATACTCATCTCTAACATCTAGTTTTTCTCTTCACAACTCTGAAGCTTTTGAACCTCGACAACACTTAAACCAGTAATATCCACTATAAAAGTAATGTCACTATTTTTTGATAACAGTGCTTTTGCAACTTTTATATTCTGTTTATAAACACCTTGCTCTAAACCTTGCTCTAAACCTCTTTCTTCACCTATCATGAAAGATGGTAATCTTTCTATATCTACCTTGTACATCTCTTCCTCCTCTTTGAAAATAGGCAATATCATACTTCATCTACAGAGATTCTCTGATCTTGTGTTCCATAAGTTTTGGAATATCAAATATAAGAGCTATCTCGCCACTTCCTAAAATAGTTCCTCCACTAACACCTACAACATTACTAAACACCTCTCCAAGAGGTTTTATAACTGTTTGAAACTCTCCAAAGAGTTCATCTACCATCATTCCCACCTTGTACTCTCCAAAACGAACCACTACGATATTTTCTCGTTCACTCTGTGTCTCTTGCTCGTTAAAATAGCTACGAACATCTAAGAGAGGAAGCATCGAGTCACGAAGGTTGATAAACTCATTTCCATCCATCTCTTTTTTGTAATGTGCATCAAGTTCTATGCACTCTTGAATCATCTCTAAAGGGATGATATATTTAGTATTTCCTGACTGTATGAGAAAACCGTCAATGATAGCAAGAGTAAGTGGAAGTCGTATAGTAAAGAGACTTCCCTCACCAGATTTAGAGTCTATCTCTACTGTTCCACGCAAAGCCTCTATGTTTCTTTTGACAACATCCATCCCAACACCACGACCAGAGATATCTGAGACCTTTTCAGCTGTTGAGAGACCTGCTGCAAAGATAAGATTGTAAATCTCTTTGTCGCTGAGATTATTGTTCTCTTCAACCAAGCCATTTGCGATCGCTTTTGCTAAAATCTTATCTCTTGGAAGACCTCGCCCATCATCACTTATCTCTATAACAATAGTACCTGCATCTGGGTAAGTTTTAAGTCTTACATGTCCTTTGGGACTTTTTCCTACTGCTTTTCTCTCTTGTGGTGTTTCTACTCCATGATCTATAGAGTTCCTAAGCATGTGCATCAGTGGGTCAGAGATCTTCTCTACCACCATTTTATCAAGTTCAGTCTCGCCACCAACTATCTCAAAATCTATCTCTTTGTCTACTTTTTTAGCTACATCATTCACGATTCGCTTAAACTTGTTGAAACTATCGCCAACTTGTACCATACGGATGTTCATAATGCCTGTTCGTATCTCTTCTAACATATCACTAAGTATAGTTGCTGATTCACTTAGCTCATTATCATCAAGAGCATCAGCTCTTTGAGTTACTTTAGCATTGGCTATTACCATCTCTGAGATTTGGTTTATGAGAGAGTCTATTTTGCTCGAGTCAACACGCAAAGAGAAACTTTTCTTTGTCTCTTTCTTTGTCTCTTTTTTTATCTCTTTTTTTGAAGATGGTTCTTTTGAGATCTCTTTAACTTCTGTTTTTTGAACCTCTTCTTCTCTTGCATCTGTGCTTCTTACTCTTGAAGCATTATCAAAGCCAGCAAAAACAAGTTCTTCTCTGAGTCCCTCTTCATTATCACATAAAGCTTGCAACATATCCATATCTGTTGCCTCAAATATCTCAAGCACAACATCATCCATAACAAACTCAAAAACCTCTTCTATCTCAGCATAACTAGCATCACTCAAAAAAAGTATCTCATACCCTATATAAGCCTCAGTAGGGTTCATATCTTTAAGTGTAGGAATATTTGTATCTATACATAAAAGTTTTTTTACCTCTCCAAGTATGTTAAAAAAGTTCAATATGTTTATGATGTCCATACCACTCGCAAAGAAATGTGGCTTGAGTCTCAAAGAGATATGCCAAAGTTTTTCACCGCCCTCTTCATCTTCTAAAGTCTCTGCATCTATCTTTAGAGGTTCTTTTTTAGCATCTGGGAGCATCGACTTAAGTATGGCTAAAAGATGGTCATTTTTAGCTTGTGTTTTCGCATCAAGTACCTCACCATCCACTGCTAAATCAACAAGAGTTTGTGTGTGATCTTTAGACTGCAAAAAAGTCTCTATCATCTCCTCATTTAACTCAACTTTGCCATCTCTTACATCACTTAAAAGATTTTCAGCAACATGAGCAAACCCCACAACATCATCAAAGCCGAACATACCAGCAGTACCTTTGATGGTGTGCATCGCACGAAAGAGAGCACCTAGACTCTCATCATCTACACCATTCTCTTGCATAGCTACAAGAGCATTTTCCATAAATGTCAACTGTTCGTCAACATCTTCTACAAAGAGTTCAAGTTCTTCATTCATCCGTAACTCCTAGTAGTGTTTGGCATCCAGACTCTTGAAATATTTTTGTTACTTCGCTGTTTGCACCTATGATTTGAAAAGCTTTAGAAGATTCTTGGCAACTTTTTTTTGCACTTAACAAAAGCTGGATAACACTCATGTCTATCTTGTTGAGACTGCTAATATCTACAGCAATATCACCTTTGTCAAATTCAGCTAACAACTCTTCGTAAAAAGCCTCTACTTCATAAATGGTAAGCTCATCTTTATCTATTTTCATCTGAGTCTCATTAGGCTAGAAGCTTTTTAACAACCATAAAAAACTTCTTTTTATTAAATGGCTTTAGCATCCAAGCTTTTACGCCAAGTGCTTGTCCTTTTGCTTTAAGCTCAGGATTTGACTCTGTTGTGAGCATTATGATAGGTATATATTTATAAGCATCATTTTGCTTAATGTTCTCTACCATCTCCAGTCCACCCATAACAGGCATATTTACATCAGAAAATATTAGGTCAATCTTCTCTCTTGTTAAAATATCCAAACCCTCTTGCCCATTCTCTGCGACTATCGGTTCATGTCCAGCTTCTGTTGCAGCACCTGCAGCAACAGAACGAATAAGACTAGAATCATCCACTATCAGTATTTTTCCCATATCTTCTCCAAAAAATAATATTGTACAATAATATCTCTATCCCATTTAATATAAACTTAAATGAGAGGGAGAATACAAGTATTAAATAACAAAAATTAGTATTTTACATGAAAAATAATCACATTCCCATCGGAGACGATGGGAGTTAGTTATGGAGAGGCACTTATCTTAGACTTTGAATAATCTCTATAGATAACCCAGTTTTAGATGAGATAGTTTCATCATCTAAAATATCAAGCAGGTTCTTTGCTATTTCGATGGACTTTTCTTCCATTCCTTGCTCAAGACCTTGCTCTCTCCCTTGCTCAAGACCTTCTTCAAGACCTTGCTCGAGACCTTCTTCAAGACCTTGCTTTAAACCATCATTAGTAGCTTTTAAGATGGCTAATTTTTGTATGGAGATAAACTCTTTTCTTTTGTGTTGTGTTTCTAATTCATCTTTACTTAGATTTGCTTCATTGAGCATATCAAAAGAGTTTTGTATAGTGTGATTTAGTTCTGTTGGTATATACTCTAAACTTCCAGCATTTTTTATGAAGTATATCCACTCATCTCTTAAGTTTTCAAGCTCATCTAAACTCTTTTTAAATTTAGGGAGTTCTATAAAGATGAGTTCTATATCATCGCTATAGTCTATAAACTCCTCTTTTTCAAGTAGTTTAAAATTTGTTATAGTTTTCTTACTATCTTTAAACATTGTAAAATCAACTATATTTAAAGCAATAACTGGATTTAAAAGATAATAATCTTCTGATTTATTAAGCTGAACAGAATAATTTTTAGCGAGGTTATATAAAACTCTTTTTTCAAACCCTTCATGATTTAAAATCTGCATCTCTATTATCACTTTAGTATTATCATCAAGAACCGCTTTTACATCAACAAAGCTATTCTTCATACCATCAAGAAGTGGAATATTGTAAGGATCTACTATGGTGAGGTCTTTTATTTTAGTAGATTTGTTCTCATACACCAACGCATTGAGAAAACTTATGAGTTTATCTTTACTGTTTTCACTTCCAAACACTTTTTTAAAAGCATAATCCGTTTTTACATCTAAAAATTGCATTTGTAATCCTCATATTTTTGTAGTTTATTATAGCATATAGCTTCTTAGGAATAGTAATTGCTATCATATTTTTATGCAAATATTATTTGGTGTCCATGAAACTATCGTTAAAATAAACTCCAAATCTATGAATATAGAGTATATTCAACATTACATCAGTACCCACTTCAACTCTCGAACGATAGTTAAAAATAGTATAAACATTCCTGCTTCTAAAGCAAATCTTTATCATCGTACCTTTTTACTTAAATGGCTTTACTCTCTGTATAGTAAAAAAAACAAACCCATGCCTGAACTCAAAGAGTCACTTTTGCAAAGATACCATAAAGCTATTAAAATAACATTACCTCAAAAAATTATTCATTCAATAAGATATAAAGTTGTAAACAACGAAACACTTCATCTAGCCATCACGCCGCAAAACGCTCAGATTGCTTTAAAAATAAAAACTTTTTTACAAGTTAAGATGACAATATTTCCAATATATCTGGAAATAAAATTGGAGACTTTCAGTGAAAAAGCAAGACTTCAAAAGCTTTTAAATTCACGAGAAATCATAAATGTGCCACATAAACATATTTATAATAAGCAAGAAATAGATGAGTTTTTTCATGAGCCTGAAGAAGAAAAGCAAGAGATAAAAATATTTTCTCCACTTAGTAGTGCATATGTAGTTTTAAAAATGAATCCTACTGATGATATAAAACGAGTTAAGAAACAGTATAAATACCTAGCAAAAGAGTTACATCCAGATAAAGTATCAAGTGAAGATAAAGAGCTTGTAGCACTTCATACAAAAAAATTTCAAGAACTTTTAGAGTGTTATGAGATTATTTTGAGTGCCTCTCCCCAAATAACTACCTACTCATAAAGAACCCCAATTAAGAAATTTTAGACATCATTAGGAAAACATTAATTGTAAATACGATAAAATGGTGACAATTTTAATTTCAGGAGAAACAAATGGGTAAATTTGTTAATAACATAGAAGAATTTCTTGCATATTGTGAAGAGAATGATGTTCAATTTGTAGATTTAAGATTTACAGATATTAAAGGTGCGTGGCATCACTTAACTTATAGAATGAGTGCTGTAAATGCTGGAAACTTAGAAGCTGGTTTTCCATTTGATGGTTCATCCATTGAAGCATGGCAACCTATCAATAAGTCAGACATGCTTTTAAAAGCTGATGTTGGCACTGCATTTTTAGATCCATTTACCGCTGATCCAACTATTATTGTCATTTGTGATATTTTTGATATTTACAAAGGTCAAGCATATGAAAAATGTCCTCGTTCTATCGCTAAAGCAGCTCTTAAACATGCTGAAGAGATTGGTATAGCCGATGCTGCATACTTTGGACCTGAAAATGAGTTTTTCATCTTTGATAATGTTAAATTTGTTGACAACATCAACGAATCTGGCTACAAAGTAGATACTGAAGAGGGTGATTGGAATTCAAACACTGATTATGAAGATATGTACAACACTGCACACCGTCCAGGAACGAAGGGTGGTTACTTCCCAGTTCAACCTACTGACTCCATGGTAGATTTGCGTGCTGAGATGATGTTAGTGCTAGAACAAGTTGGTCTTGAAGTTATTCTTGGTCACCACGAAGTTGCACAAGGTCAAGGTGAAATTGGCATCGTTTACTCTGACATCATCGGGGCATCTGACAATGTTCAAAAGTACAAATATGTTTGTAAAATGATCGCTCACCTCAATGGTAAGACTTGTACATTTATGCCTAAACCACTTTATGGTGACAATGGTAATGGTATGCATGTTCACCAATCTTTATGGAAAAATGGTAAAAACCTTTTCTACAAAGAGGGTAATTATGGTAACCTTTCAGAGATGGCTATCAACTATGCTGGTGGTATCTTCAAACATGCTGCTGCTGTTTCTGCATTTACAAATGCATCAACTAACTCATACAAAAGACTTGTACCAGGTTTTGAAGCACCAAGCATCTTAACTTACTCTTCGCAAAACCGTTCCGCGGCTTGTCGTATCCCTTATGGAGCTGGCGAAGGTGCTACTCGTCTTGAGATGCGTTTCCCAGATTCTACTGCTTGTCCTTACCTTGCATTTGCTGTACTGATGATGGCTGGTCTTGATGGTATCAAAGAAAAAACTGTACCTGTTGGTCCAATGGATGAAGATCTTTTTGAACTCTCTTTAGATGAGATTCGTGAAAAAGGGATCCCACAGATGCCACATACATTGCGTGAAGCTATTGAAGGTCTTATTGGTGATAATGAGTTCTTAAAACCAGTATTTACTGATGATATGATAGACACTTATCAACACTACAGATTTGAGCGTGACATCTATCCAGATGAAGGTCGCCCAACTGCTTATGAGTTTAAAACAACTTATCAGTGTTAAGACACTAAACTTTACTTCCACTTTCCTGTGGAAGTACCCTCTTCTTCAAGCCACCAAATAAATATAAATTCGCTATAATTCCATACTTAATAATACATATAAGAGTGCTATTATTGATAATTCAAGTAAAGGTTCATTATGAATAATGTAACAAAGGGCAAATACCGCCCATTTCCACAGATAGATTTGCCAGATAGAATCTGGCCTACAAAAACTATAACACACGCTCCTGCTTGGTGTAGTGTTGACTTAAGAGATGGTAATCAAGCTCTTATCAACCCTATGTCAATGGAGAAAAAACTTGAATTATTTGCACTCTTACTCAAACTCGGATTTAAAGAGATAGAGGTAGGTTTTCCTTCCGCTTCTAAAGTAGAATTTGATTTTTTACGCCGCTTAGTAGATGATGCACTCATCCCTGATGATGTAACGGTTCAGGTACTTGTACAAGCCAGAGAGCATCTCATAGCAAAAAGTTTTGAAGCCTTAAAAGGTGTCAAGAAAGCGACTGTGCATCTTTACAATTCAACATCAACTGCACAAAGAAAAATAGTATTTAGCAAAACTCAAGATGAGATTTTAGCATTAGCACTAGAGGGTGTTGACATCATCAAAAAATATGAAAAAAATCACGATGGAGAGATATGTTTAGAGTATAGCCCTGAGAGTTTTACAGGGACAGAGTTAGACTTTGCTGCAAAAATCTGTAACGCTGTAACAGCAAGATGGGGTATCTCTGATACTCGTAAAGTGATTATCAATTTACCATCAACAGTAGAAATGGCTACCCCAAATATCTATGCAGATCAGATAGAATGGATGATAGGGCATCTTGACAACAGAGAAAACATCATCATCTCTACCCATACACACAATGACCGAGGAACAAGTGTCGCTGCAACTGAACTAGCACTTTTAGCAGGAGCCGACAGAGTAGAAGGTACTTTACTAAGTAATGGTGAAAGAACAGGAAATGTCGATATCATCACTCTAGCTCTCAATATGACAACGCAAGGGATAGACTCGACACTTGATTTTAGTGATGTCAATGAGGTCTTAGAGGTTGTTGAAAAATGTACAGAGATCGATACCCATGTTCGCCATCCTTATGTAGGTGAGTTAGTTTATACTGCTTTTTCAGGTTCACACCAAGATGCTATCAACAAAGGTATGGCACATCAAAAAGCTAAAGATGATGCTTTATGGGAAGTTCCCTATCTTCCCATGGATCCAAATGATGTTGGTCGAACATATGAAGATATCATCCGTATCAATTCCCAATCTGGAAAAGGTGGTGTAGCCTTTATACTGGAAAAGAACTATGGTTACATCCTACCAAAAGCTATGCATCCAGAGATAGGTAAGATAGTTCAAGCTATAACTGATGCCAAGGGTAGAGTTCTCAAATCGGAGGAGATTTTACAAACATTTAAAGAGACTTACTTTGAAGTAAAAGAACATATCTCTTTGATAGACTTTACAGTAACCTCCGTAAAGGGCATCTCAAAATGCACCCTTACATACACGCATAACGACAAGAAAATCGTAGCAGAGGGTGAAGGCAATGGTCCAGTAGATGCCTGCAGAAAAGCACTTCTTAAAGAGTATAAAAACGAGTTTACACTCAAATCATATTCTGAACATTCTTGGGGAGAAAAAAGTACAGCTACAGCCATAGCCTACATAGAGATTCAAAACGCCACAACACTCTCATGTTTTGGTGTTGGAGCAGATAGTGACATCTCAAATGCTTCTGTAAAAGCACTTTTTTGTGCTATTAACCGAGCTTTTAAAGATTAGAAGAGCAACTCCTCATTGGGGTTGATCTCATTTTCAACCATAGGTGGCTTAGAGGTAGGGGAAAAGTACTCTTTTCTTTTACCAACTTTTACCTCGATGATCTCCTCTGGAACTTCAAACTTTCTAGGTATCTCAGGATAAAGTTTTATAAGGTGATCATAATAATACTTAAATGCAGGTCCAGCTATCTTTCCACCAGTCTCCCATCTATGCATCGGTGTGTTATCGTCATTTCCAAACCAGACAATAGTTTCTATCGTTGGTGAGTACCCTGCGAACCATCCATCAACATTGTTATTTGTAGTTCCAGTTTTTCCCGCTAGTTCTATCCCCCAAGCTTTAGCACGACGACCAGTCCCCCGTTTGACAACATCACGCAATATCGTTGTCATAATAAATGCTTGAGTTGGTTGTGTGATAAATTTTTCTTTAATCTGCTTTTCATAGATAACATTTGAATTTTTTTCTATCGAACTTATAAGTGTCGGTTCAACCTGAATACCCTTGTTCGCAAATGAAGTATAATACTTTGCAAGTTCAAGAGGAGAGAGCGAAATAGTCCCTAAAGCGATTGATAAATCATGAGGAAGATTTTTAATACCAAATTTGTCTAACTGCGAGAGAAGCTGTTTTAAACCTATCTCATTGACAAGATTTATCGTTGCAAGATTTCTTGAATGAACAAGTGCTTCTCTAAGAGAGATCAGTCCCTTGTAATTTTTTTCATAATTTTGAGGTTGCCACAGCATCTTCTCTCCATCTTTTTCATACTTATACGAACGAGACACATCGACAAGCTTTGTAGCTCCACTAAAGCCTAAGTCAACCCCAACCTGATAGATAAAAGGTTTAAAAGCACTTCCTGGTTGGCGACGCCCCTGTGTAGCTCTGTTGTATGAGCTTTTTTTGTAGTCTATACTTCCAACCATCGCTAAGATATCACCTGTTTTTGCTTCAAGAGAGACTAAAGCCCCATTTAAAAGTGAAGTATTGACATCATCTGCAACATCCCACATAGGGTCTTTTAAAAGGATCTCTTGGTCTTTTATCTTGTAGGCTTCTATGCGTTTCAATGACATACGGTAGGCTTCTTTGAGAGCATCACGCGCGACAGTTTGAAGTCGTAAATCTATGCTAGTGTAGATCTCATAACCACCTGTTTTTATATCATCTATCCCTAAAGTACGCATCCGTCTCACAACTTCATCTACTATAAAGGGTGCTTTATTTTGAGTAAGCGTTGTGTTAAAAACCTCAGGACTCTCGGCAACGCTCTGCTCATACTGCACCTCATCAATCCACCCAAGCGTTCGCATACGAGCTAAAACGCGATTTGCTCTTCCCATCGATATATCGTAGTTTTTTGTCGGTGCATAGGTACTAGGAGCTTTTGGAAGCCCTACCAATACAGCAATCTCTTTAAGAGTCAAATCTTCTAAACGCTTGTGAAAATAACCATCAGCAGCTGTTTTGATACCGTAATATCCGTGTCCATAATATATCTCATTGAGATAACGCTCAAGGATCTGTTCTTTTGTAAGGGCATGTTCTAGTTTAAGTGCATAGATCGCTTCTTTGACTTTACGAGATAATTTTTTCTCCCTCGTTAAAAGCACATTTTTCACTAACTGTTGTGTAATGGTACTTGCACCCTCGACTGCACTTCCCGCTTTGATAACTTTGATAGCTGCACGAAATATTGCATCGATGTTGATACCAGGATGCTCAAAAAATGTAGTATCTTCTATGGCAACTAAAGCTTCAATAACTTTTGGAGGTATCTCATCAAACGAGGCATAATATCTATGCTTTTTATCAAAAATATTTGCAATTTTTTTACCATCTCGGTCATAGATTCTTGTTGTTTGACTTGGATGGTAATTTACAAGTGTTGATATATCAAAGTTATGCGTTAGTAAAAAATAACCCACTATAAGAAATGGAGATAAAACGCCAATTATAAAAAGAGAGAAGATGATATTTTTTATCTTTATCATTGCCTAAAATTCCTATTTGCAAAGTTCGCTTCTATGAGTCTTTTTGTATAAGCTGCACTTGGATTTGCTAAAATATCTTGCATTTTACCATATTCAACCACATTCCCATCTTTGATGACACAGATATCTTCACATACACTCTTTGCAGAGTTCATATCGTGAGTTACAAAAAGTATCTTAAAATGGTATGCATCTTGTAATCTTTTAAGGAGATCTAGTATCATCACTCTTGTAGTTGGGTCAAGTGCGGTTGTCGGTTCATCGAGCATCAATAACTTTGGATTTGATGAGAGTGCCATCGCAATAACAACGCGTTGGAGTTGTCCCCCTGAAAGCTCTGGAGCAAATCTATCTAAAAGTGACATATCCAGATCTACATAGTCGAACAACTCAGCCATCCTAACCTCATCTACAAAAAATTGTTTTCTTATCTTAGTCAAAGGGGAAAGTGCTGTAAAAGGGTTTTGGGGGACAAACGCTACACTCTCCCCAGCTTTTAACTCAAAATCTGCATCGATTTCTAAATCACACTGCATCTCACGAGGCAACATCCCAAGCAATGCTTTGATGCTCAAAGACTTCCCACTTCCACTCTGGCCAACAAGGGCTAAGGATTTGTTAATAAGAAAATTTACATCAACTAAAGTGTTCTCTTTTAAGCTAATATGGAGTTTGGAGATATTCATAAGATATTTTAGCTAAATGTAGCTAATGATTTGTTACTTTTATACTTAATGAAACTGGACACGCAGATTAGATCCCTACTTTCTTGCCTTTTGCAGCCATTTTTATGTATATATGGAGTATCTCTATCGCTGCTGGAGTTATGCCACTTATCTGCGAAGCTGCTTGGAGTGTAGGTGGGTTAAAGCTTTCTAGTTTTTCTACTATCTCTTTACTTAAACCACTGATGCTCTTAAAATTAAAATTTTGTGGGATACTGATCTTAAGATATTTTTTCATCTTTTGTATCTCCTCTTCTTGCTTGAGTATGTAACGGTAGTATTTACCCTCTACTAAAATCTCCTCTTGTATATACGCATCATACTGTGCTAACTCTGGAACAAGTCTAAGCATCTTCTTTATGTCAAAAGTTTTACGCGCTACTAACTGTTGTGCGGTTTGTAGATCTTTGATGCACTCCTCATCCATAGATTCTAAAAGTGCATTAAACTCTTTGTTTGGCGTGAAACTTGTTTCATTGAGAAGCTTTAAACCATGGAGTATCTGCTCATGTTTCTTTTTCACTCGTGTATAAGTAGCATCATCTATGAGTCCAAGTTCATTTCCATAGTGAGAGAGTCTTGTGTCTGCACTCTCCTCACGCAGCAGAAGTCTATACTCAGCTCTTGAGGTAAACATCCTATATGGCTCATTTGTCCCCTTTGTCACAAGGTCATCTATGAGTACACCGATGTATGCCTCATCACGGCGTAAGATAAGTGGCTCTTTTTCTTGCAAACTCAGTGAGGCATTGATGCCAGCCATAAGACCCTGAGCTGCAGCTTCCTCATACCCAGTTGTGCCATTGATCTGTCCAGCACAGTAGAGTCCACTCACTTTTTTTGTCTCCAGAGAGTGTTTGAGTTCACGAGGGTCAACAAAGTCATACTCTATGGCATACCCATAACGCACTATCTTTGCATCTTCTAACCCTTTGACTGAGCGGATCATATCTCGTTGTACCTCTGGTGGCAAAGAAGTAGAAAGACCATTGATATAACACTCCGTATTGTCCATAGTTTGTGGCTCTATGAAAAGGTGGTGTCTATCTTTGTCTGCAAATTGACTCACTTTGTCCTCTATAGAGGGGCAGTAACGAGGAGATTTACCCTCAATCTGCCCCGTAAAAAGTGGAGCACGGTAAAAGTTTGAAGAGATAATCTTGTGGGTTGTTTCATTTGTGTACGCTATGAAACATGGAAGTTGCTTTTTTGTTTGACGAAATTCATCTCTGTTGGTACGAAAGGAGAAAGGGTTTGGTAGTGCATCTCCATCTTGCTCCTCCATCACAGAAAAATCAATAGTAGAACTATCTATACGGGCACATGTCCCTGTTTTGAGACGAGAGAGATTGAGTTTTGCATCATTTTTCAGTGAAGAAGATAGACCCTCACTTCGTTCTTCCCCGTAACGACCACCTTTTTTTTGTACCTCTCCCACATGGATGATGCCGTTTAAAAATGTTCCAGAGGTGATGATAACTTTAGATGCTCTATACTCATTGAGGAGATCTGTTTTTACACCTAGCACCTTTGCATCTTCTATGAGTAGTGATTCTACTGTTTCTTGGGCTAAATGCAAATTTGGCGTACCTAAGATAGTATTTCTTGCTATCACTCTGTATCTGTCCATATCTATTTGTGCACGACTTCCACGCACAGCAGGTCCTTTTGTTTGGTTGAGGATGCGAAACTGGATCCCAGCCTCATCGGTGATGAGTCCCATCTCTCCACCAAGTGCATCTAGCTCACGCACAAGATGCCCTTTAGCCAAGCCACCCACAGCAGGGTTGCAGCTAGTAGCCCCTACATTTTCAGCGAGCATAGAGACAAGTAATGTTTTGTTACCCATTCGTGCAGTTGCCAGAGATGCTTCCACACCAGCGTGACCACCACCTACTACTATAATGTCATAGTTCATATTATCTTTCCGTTCATTTAATTAGCCGAATTTTAGCATAATTTATGCTACAATTCATTTGATACAACTGATGTTGAATTCTTCTGCTTGGGTGTTTTTTAGGGAGTTGGGGAAAGTTGGGTATCTCCAAAGAGGAGGATACACCGGTGAAGTTTTTCATTGTGTTTATGGTTTTAATCGTTTTAGCAGAACGGTTATGTAGAGGTTTTAACGCCTCTACAACCATGGACACAATTGTATCATATTTTTAATAAATTTGGAATTTTTATGTTAAAACAAGCACATGATGCATACAACGAAAAAGACTATACAAAAGCATTTGAACTCTACTCACAACTGAGTGATGATGCAGAGGCACAAACTTCCCTTGCATTTATGTACCAAAATGCTCAAGGTTGCGAAAAAGATACACTTAAAGCATTTGAGCTTTACTCTAAAGCGGCAGAGCAGAAGCAACCTTACGCTCTTTTTAATCTTGCTATTTTATATATGAATGGTTTAGATGGTATTGAACATGACCAGTTTAAAGCACATGCCCTGCATCTTGAGGCAGCAACTCTTGAAGTTGTTCCTGCTATGTATGAAGTAGCATTGATGCTCGAGCGTGGTTTAGGATGCATGCAAAACTATAGTGAAGCTGCTTTTTGGTACGAAGAGGGAGCAAAAAGAGGTCACGCAGAATCTTATAACAATCTTGGCGTTCTTTACAAAGAGGGGCATGGTGTATCTCAGGATGAAGGCAGATGTTTTATCTGTTTTAGCAAAGCGGCAGAAGTTGGCTTAGCAGAGGGTCTTTACAATCTCGGTCAACTTTATGACCAAGGTGTCGGCTGTGAACTAGATCATGACATAGCACTTGATTATTGTAGAAAAGCAGCTTATAAAGGTCACGAGAAAGCAAAACAAATCATTCAAGGTCTTCAAGAAGATGGCAAAATTGTCTTTTGAACTAACCACTAACTAGTTCCCAAGTTCTACTTGGGAATTCATACAAATATACACTCCCAAGTACAACTTGGGAGCGAGGTAGAAAGGAAAAAACTTGTTTACGGGATTAATTAGAGAGATAGCTACTGTTAAAAGTTTTGTAGGTTCAACACTCACTATCCGTGCAAAACATCAAGCAAAACTTGGTGACTCCATAGCGATCAATGGAGCATGTTTAACAGTTGTCAAAGTAACGAGTGATGGTTTTAGTGTTGAGCTCTCACCTGAGAGTCAAAAACTCTTAGCTATAGAGAACTACAAAGGTGAGGTGCACATAGAACCTGCTATGATGATGGGCGATAGATTTGAGGGACATATTGTCCAAGGGCATGTTGACTGCATCGGAGAGATAAAAGAGATTAAAAACAATGGAAACTCTTTTGATGTGTTTGTCAAACTTCCAAAAAAGTTTATCGCTTATGTCATCCCAAAAGGTTCTATCACCATAGATGGCATCAGTCTGACTGTCAATGATGTAGAAGAGGACTCTCTTAGACTTACTATCATCCCACATACGATGAAAGAGACACTTTTCAAAAGCTACAAAAAAGGCTCAAAAGTCAATGTAGAAACTGATATGTTTGCAAGGTATGTAGCCCATATCATCAATCATCAAACAAAATCTACTCATTTGACTTGGGATGATGTTGATAGTATAAGTGCAAGATACTAAAAAATAAATTAGAATATTTTACAGTTTATTTTATAAATATTCGTTATACTATTGTATATAAAATTATCATTGGACTTAAATTATGAAATCTGTAATAACTTTACTTTTTGCAACAACCCTCCTTTTTACGAACCTTTACGCAAAACCAGATACCCCATCTTCTGAGATAGCCTCAAAGTTTCATGTTAGAGTTGTTGACTCTAAAACTGCCAATGAAAAATATAAAAATGGTGCTGTATTTGTAGATACTAGAAAAGTTCCTGAGTATTCTATTGAACATATCAAAGGTGCTATCTCTGCTTTTTACGATGAAAAAGGTGGCAATGCAAATAAAATAGTTGATTTTGATAATTCTAAAGATATCTACCATGATGCACGCATATCTCCAGATAAATCAAAAGAGCTTATTTTTTACTGCAACGGTATTAAATGTTGGAAATCTTACAAAGCTGCAGTAACAACCGCCAAGGAAGGTTACACTAATGTATATTGGTTAAGAGAGGGTATAGGTAAGTATGCCAAAGCAGGTTATGAGGTTGATGGAGTTAACATTGTAGGAAAAATGGATACAAAAGTCATAAAAAATGATTTTAATTTTCATGTTACAGTAGGTGTTATCATTGGCATTGTGATGGCTATCATCTTGTTTTTTGCGTTTAAACATATTATTATGAAAAAATCTTATCTTATCTCCACAAAACTCCTTAGCAATATCTTTATCATCGTTTTAAGTATGGGTATTATTGGGTATTTTTCTCTTAACTCCTCAAAAGATGGACAGATAGCTATAAATCATATCTATGAAGATAACTTTAAACCACAAAATGAACTCCTCCACGCAATCAATAACTTTAATTCTATTCAAAATAATCTTTCCTACTCTCTTACAGGTTTGGTAGCATTTGAGGGGGCAAGGATCGCCCTCATAGATACAAGAAAAAAGATGAAAAATATCATCTCCAATGTGATGCAAAGTGAATTTTACAAAGATGCACAAATAAAAAACTCTTTTGATATCATCATAAAAGAGTATAAAGATTCAGAGCATCTCTTAGATGCACTCCAACAGGCTTATCTCAAAGAGGATAAAAAGGTGTTAGTAAATCTCGCATCAAACGAGTGGGCACTCTCAAGTGCTATCATCAATAAACAGTTCAATATTATTGAGCAAAAAGTCAATATAAAAATAAGAGAGATCTATAACCAAAGTACACTAAACCTCAAAAAAACATTTTATGATGTACTCATCCTTATAGTCTTTTTTATCTTTGTCTCTGCAACACTCAACACTATTTTATATATCTTTATGAAGTCCTCCATCCTTGGCATCAGGAACAATATGGTCTCAATGCTTGATACGCTTGATCTTTCACGAAAATTTGTTGACTACAAAAGGGATGAGCTAGGTGAGATCTACAAAGCATTTGCCCATCTTATAGAAAAAGTGGGAGAGGTTCTTCATGATGCTAAGGATTCTTCTCAAAACAATGCACAAAATACTTTAGAGATGAAAAATAGTGCAGAAGCGATCAGCAATGGAGCTTCACAAGAATTTGAGTTAGTAAACACAACAAAAAGCATGAGTGATGAGATGAAAGGAACACTCTCTGTCACTTCATCAAATGTACAAAAGACACAAGAGGAAACCACACAGGCTCAAAACAATCTTGAAGAACTTCAAAAAAATGTGATACAAATTGTAAATCAAATCCAAGAAAACGCTTACAGGGAAGAAGATATCTCAGCAAAACTCAACCAACTTACTGATGATGCACAAAAGATTACAGATGTCCTGAGTATCATAGAAGATATTGCTGACAAAACCAATCTACTAGCACTCAATGCTGCCATAGAAGCTGCTCGTGCAGGTGAACATGGAAGAGGCTTTGCGGTAGTTGCAGATGAAGTAAGAAAACTGGCTGAAAGTACACAAAAGGCTATCGGTGAGATCCATAGCAATGTAAGCGTCATTGTCCAATCTATCATAGATGCGAGTACAAATATGAATGACAATGTGCAAAAAACAAAAATGCTTAGTGATAACTCTGAACTTATGAAAAAGAAACTTCAAGAGACAAAAAGTATCATAACAAGCACAGCTGGTTTAGCAAACTCATCGCTAACAAGCACCGAAGAGGTTCAAAAAAATGCAGAGCTTATCATCAATAATATTGAAGTGATAGACAACATCGTTAAGCAAAATAAAGACAATGCTCTCAATATCTCAAATAGTGCTAATGAAGTTTATGAAATATCTCAAACCCTTAAAGGGCAACTTGATAAGTTTAAAACTAGATAGTAGCATCACTCAGTGCAACTATGCCCTTGTTGCATTTGATCTTATGAGGCATATCAACCAGTTCAAAATCTACCAATTGAGTTTTTGAGGCAACTGTAGCATCTCTCATCTCCTCTGCACTATTGATATAGAGATGAAAACCATTTTCATAAAGAGCGAGACGGGTTTTAAAAGCGATAGAATAAGTTGTTACAACACCATCCTCTTTTACGAGTGAGGCTATATCTTTAAAATACTCTTTAGTCCACAGTATAGGATTTGTTGAGGGGGAAAAAGCATCTTGATAGACTATGTCAAACTTTATCTGCTTCTCCATTAACTTTTTTAGATAAACTCGTGCATCGCCAAGATAAAGCTCTATAGATATAGATGAATCTTCATAGCTCCCTTTTTCAACTAAACTCTCCATAACAACTCTCAAGTGGTTAAACTCTTTTGGATAAGTAAAATGTACAAGTGAGTTTACTAGCTGTGCATCTAGCTCTGGAGAGTATATATTTATCTTAGTTTGTATCTTTTTTTTGTGTGCATAGTAGAGTGTTGCAAGGGTATTGAAACCTAAGCCAAAACAGATATCGAGTATGTTTATCTCCACGAACTCTTTTTTTAACTCTAAAGCGGGGATCACATGTTTGAGTAATGATTCATGCAAAGCCCCATCTTTTGTAGAGTGATAATGCTCATCATACTCTTTTGAATAGGCTGTATATGAGCCATCTTCACTGAGTGTCAGGGAGTGAAGTGCATCATCAAATTTTTTTACCAAAGAGTTTATCTTATTTGCTATGTCTCAAAGATTTTTCCTCTTCTAACATATTATTTAGGTATTCTATAACTTTCATGGATGCTTTTTCTGCCGAATCAAAATATGTCATCACATTTTGAGAGTGCTCAGTACATGTTCCAGCTTCAACACACTCAACTGCTTTTTTAATATTGTCATGAACCTCTTTATGTGGTGCTGCCATTTTGCCATAACTTGCACATTGACCAAATTTATCTTTACCAATCCCCTCAAGATACCACTTACCAAGTCGGCATTCATCATCAGCTGCAAAAGTTCCAGTTATCTTACCATTAAAGACAGTTTTGTAACCATTTGCTTTAAAAAGAAGATGATCAAGTTTCACTAACACCATAAAAACAGCATAAGTTATATCTTTGTTCTCTTGAGAAATCATTTGTGAGTTTTCTCTTAAAATTTCCATCTTTGATTGGAACTCATCCATCTGCTCATTTGAGCTTTGTGATAACTCTTCCATAGATTTAGAATGCTCATAAATCTCACTGGTGTTTTGTTTTAAAGATGAAACTGAAATCTCTACTTCACTTGTTGCTTTTTGAGTTCTCTCGGCTAACTTTCTTACTTCATCTGCAACAACTGCAAATCCTCTACCATGTTCCCCTGCTCTTGCTGCTTCTATAGCAGCATTTAAAGCAAGGAGATTTGTTTGGTCAGAGATATCTTTGATCAAGTTAATAACATCAGATATACTTTCAACATTATTATTTAATGTGTTGACCTCTTCGTATGTATTTGAAATATGCTCTAGTAATGAACCCATAGTATCAGAAAGAGTTTCAATACCAACAGAACATGAGTTTGTATGCTCATTATTTTCTTGATTTTTAGTATCTATATCTTCAAGTGCACCAAGATTACTGCCTAGGTCGCCTTGAAGAAGCTTTAAGTCTCTATCGCATCCATCTGTTAAACCATGTGTTAATGCCTTGATTAAATCATTCATAATTTGATTGCTATCAGCATACCCTGCTTGCTTTTCTAACTCATTATTTTTAGAAGTTAAATCCTCTACTTGTTGCT
This sequence comes from Sulfurimonas sp., assembly GCA_027013295.1. Classification (GTDB taxonomy): domain Bacteria; phylum Campylobacterota; class Campylobacteria; order Campylobacterales; family Sulfurimonadaceae; genus Sulfurimonas. The sequence goes on along the minus strand of JALUXP010000113.1, from coordinate 7,360 downwards.
TTAAAGTTTCAATCTCTAATTGATACTTTTTAATTTCATTCTCTGAATGATGGTTGTTGTTAAAAAACATTTAAAGACCTTTAAAATTTACTATAAGATGGCAATAATTATAACAATTATTCATATTGTACTCAAATACACATAAGATTGCTCTTATCCTCTACCCCCCCCTATTCCTCTATTCATTGTGTAATATCTTCCCATTCCCACACGATTAAGTGCCTCTACAACAATAGAGGAATGGTTTTTGCTAGAATTGTTTTATGAGTCGAATCCGCCTAAGTACAATTATCTATTAAATGAATTTATCCTTTAACTATATTTTAGTTTTAGGTACAATAGGTATAATTTCATAATACTTGGCAATATTAATGCATTGTCGTTTTTAAGACATCTGGTACTAAATTGAGTTTTAAATATAAATTTTAGGAGAATACATGAAAAGTATTTTAGTTATTTTGGTTTTATTGGGTGGTTTATTAAACGCACAAAATAGTTTTCCTAGTGAGCCTATTATAAAAGAATATGCTGAACAACAGCCTACAAACAAACAACAATGTAACGATACCCTGATAGAAAATTCTAGTATGTCTATCACTGTTGTCGGGCAAGGCGTAGCACCCTCTTTTGCCAGCTCCCCTGCCCAAGCTTCTGCTCTAGCTAAGCGTGCAGCTACAGCTGATGCTTATAGACTTATCGCTGAGAGAATAAAAGGTGTTAAAATCGAAGGTAAAGGTACTATCAAAAACATGATGGTAAAAAGCTCAATAGTAAATACACAAGTAAGAGCATTGGTCAAAAATGCAACAGTTATCGAGACAACTTTTAAAGAGGGTTTATGTGAAGTTGAGATGGAGATAAATCTCAACTACAATGATTTTTAAAATACTTTGGTATAGATAATGCTTTAATCCTAAAAAACCTCTTCTAGTAGGTAAAATAGGAATTTTAGATGATCTCATTAGATGCAAAGGCTGAAACTTCTCAGAGTAAAAAATCCAGTCTTTTATCTCTTTCAGGTTCAGAAGTAGATAAAAAGGGCAAGCACAAACTCTCTTTCTTAGAACTTTTAAATGGTGTAAAACTTAAACCAAAAGATGAAGCTCTAAAGTCAATCCCTCTCAAAAAGACACTTGCACTTAAAGAGCTTAAAAAAGAGACACACCTTCCTCAAACACTCAGCGTAGAACTAAACCCAATACTCGTTAAAGATATAACACCTAAAGATTTAAAACGGTTAATCCTTGATGGAAAAAGCTACCTCAAAACTAAAATAATTCAAAGTGATGCTTTTAAACTGAGTGAAGCAAAAAAACTCCCAAAAACTTTAAAAGGTTTAGTAGCAGTTGCAAATAAACTTGGCATAGATATAAAAAAAATCACTTTAGAAGATGTACAACCAACAAAACTTACTCTTACAGACAAAGCCCGTCTAAGTAAACAAACCCATCTGAAAGTAGGTGGAAAATTTGCAACTCAAAAAGAGCTAAAAGAGATTCCGAAGAAGCAAGAACAAAAGTCAGCTCCCGCACTAAGTAAACTAGAGTTTCAAGAGCCATCAAAACTACAACAAAAAACTCTTCAAGTAGAGAGTAACCATAAAAACAAAGATCTAAAAGATGAAGTCAAAGCTTCTGTGCCTCTTTTTAGAGATGTAGTCCAAATACCTCAAAAAGTTTTGACACAAAACATTGTCAATATTAAGCAACATCTCAATGCAAAAGATAACCATCAAGGTTCAAAAACAATAAAACAAAAAGCAGATGAAACGCTGAAGTTGTTGTTGCGTGGGGAAAAGCCAAAGCAGAATTTAACTACAGGTTTAACAGCAGACTTTTCAGTGGCAAGTTCAAGAGTAATCGCTCCTCAGGCGAGTAAAGATATCTCAAAGTCATTTGAATCACTCTTACAAAATACAGATGATAAGAGTTTTAATCTTGATGGCTTAAAGATGCAAAAGCCCGATACTCTTTCTGTAAAGCTCAACGAAGCTAAACAGATGGTACAAAATCTCTCACAAGATATAAAAACAGCTATTGATGATTATAAGTCTCCATTTACGAGGTTGAAAGTTCAGTTAAATCCTCAAAACCTTGGAGAAGTTGATCTCACCATAGTCTCTCGTGGTAAAAATCTTCATGTAAATATAGGCTCAAACAATATAGCTATCAACGCTTTGGCAATGAATATCAATGATCTCAAAACACAGTTAGGTAACAATGGAATAAATAATGCTACATTTAATTTTAATGGTGGTTCAAATAGTGATGCACAAAGTCAAAATTCACAACAAAATCACCAGAACCAACGACAAGCAGGTAAGGAATATAACTATTTTGAAGCTCAAGATGAAAATGAAGAGATTTTGAACTCCCTAGAGATAGTAGTTCCCAACTATGCATAATATAATTTAAGGAGAATATCATGGCTATCAATGCTTATGGAAACAATATCGCTACAAATGGTGCAACACCAACTGCTACCCACCAAGTTAAAAATAAAACTGCTTTGGGAAAAGATGACTTTATGAAACTTTTACTTGTAGAACTTCAGCATCAAGACCCAACCGAACCGATGGACTCTGAAAAGATTTTAAGTCAAACCTCACAACTAGCTGGCTTAGAAGCATCTTCAAACACCAATAAGGCTTTGAAAGGTTTGACTAAGTCAATCTCAAGTTCTAAAGAGTTTTCGACAATTGCTGCGATTGGAAAGACGGCAGATACAGGCAGTGATACTATTTCTCATACTAAGGGAAGTGCATCAAAATTTGAAATATATTATCCAAACGACATTAAAAATGGTACAGTCAATATTCTTGATAGCAATAACAAAGTTGTCGCAACTTTAAATATAGCTATTGATAAAACTCTTGGGAAAAAAGATGCTGGTGTGCATCAATTTTCTTGGAATGGTGTAGGCTCTGATCGTACCACCGCAGGGAGTGGGATATATCACATCACATCAAACTATACAGATACAAATGGAGTTGCTAAAACAACAAAACTTGGAACTTACCCCATAGAAGCAGTTCGTTTTGACAAAGGAACTTCACTTTTAAAACTTGGTTCTAATTATGTTCCAATAGGAAAAGTAAAAGAAGTTTATTAAGGAGCATTTTTATGATGACTCAAGCGTTTTATACAGGCATCTCAGGTCTCAAGTCCAATCAAACTGCCATTGATGTAGTAGCAAACAATATTGCAAATATAAATACAGTGGGGTTTAAAGGATATAGTTCAGAGTTTAATTCTCTTCTTGAACAAGAGCTACATACTCCTGCACAAACATCAACAACAGACAATACGGTTGGATTGGGTTCAACTTTAGGTGCTTCAACTATGGACACTAAAGCTGGTAGTATTGCACTCTCAGATAAAGTTACAGATCTAGCCATAGCTGGCAATGGCTGGTTTGGTATACAGGGTGAGAGTGAACCTCTCTATACAAGAGCGGGTAATTTTAACTTTGACAAAGAGGGCTCTCTTGTAACAACTAATGGTCATTATGTACTTGGAACAATGGGTAACAATATAAAAGATGGTGTTGTAAGTAAAGTTTTAGATTCAGTTAAGTTAGGTGGTGTTGCCACACAAACTAAGCTCTCCTTTCCGAGTGAATTAAAGTATCTTGTTGTGCCAACTACAAAAAGTCAATTTTTTGGGAACTTAGGGCGAGATGATGTCACAAGAACAATGAGTGCAACTGTTATTGACCCAAAAAACAATAAAAATCAAATCAAACTTTCATTTACACAATCAAAGCCACAAGTATCACCTGGAACACAGTGGGATATAGTGGCAACAGCAAGAAGCTTAGATGGTGCGACTATTTATGATACACAAAAGGCAAAAGCGAATTTTGATGCTAGTGGATCACTTATATCGAGCACTTTAAAAAGCATCGATAACAATGGTCAGATTGTCCAGTTAGACCTTGGGAATAAGTTATCTGGAGGGGTTACTTCTGCTACAGGTGTATCTATCAGTCCTTCAAGTAAATCAGATGGGAAGCTAGGTGGAGAGTTAAAGAGCTATAGTATCAATGCAAAGGCAGAGGTCATCGCAACTTTTACAAATGGACAGCAAACAAGTGTAGGAAAAATTGCAGTTTTTCATTTCAGAAATCAGCAAGGACTAGAGAGAGCATCAGGTTCAACTTTTAAAGCAAGTTCCAACAGTGGAAGCCCAATGTTTTTTCAAGATAAAAATGGTGAGAACCATAATGGTGCTAGGGTATTAAACCATAGATTGGAAGGATCAAATGTTGGTCTGAGTGCAGCTTTAACGGATATGATTATATTCCAACGCTCCTATAATGCGAACTCCAAATCTGTATCTACTGCAAATGAGATGATGCAAAAAGCTCTTCAGATGAGTAAATAAGTTGGCACACTTAATGCTTCTATAACTTACTAATTAAATTTACTCTCTTGAAGTGAATAGACAAAGGATTTAAAATGTTAAAATCACTTTCTGCTGGTGTTTCAGGATTACAATCTCATCAAGTTGCGATGGATGTAGTATCAAATAATATTGCAAATGTTAACACCATAGGTTTTAAGTACTCTCGTGCTAACTTTTCAGACCTTTTATCCGAAACCAAATCAATAGCGACAGCTCCACAAGGTAAACTTGGTGGTAAAAATTCTATTCAAGTTGGGCTTGGTGTGCAGATAAACTCTACGACAAAAATATTTTCACAGGGTTCTGTCAAAAATACTGATAAAAATACTGATGTCGCTATCCAAGGGGATGGTTTTTATATTGTATCTCCAGATAATGGGACTACTTACAAATATACTCGTGATGGGGATTTTAAATTTGATGCAAATGGTAACTTTGTAAACAATAGTGGTTTGGTTGTTCAAGGTTGGACACGAGATGCTGCTACTGGCAAAGTAGATTCAACGGCACCAATAACAGACTTGAAGATATCTCCGGGACTTACAACTCCTGCCCAAGCTTCCTCAACAGTTGTGCTTAAAGCAAATCTTAACTCTGGTCCAGTTGTGAAGAGCTATTCTGCAGCATACGAAGTACCAAGTGGTCCAGCACCAGCCCTACCAACTTTACCAGCACTTGATAAAAATGGTAACCCTGTCGCTTCTGGTAATCTTGGTGTCATGTTTAATGGCGCTGGTGAAGCATTCTCACTACAAAAAGGTCAAGGGGTATGGGTAGCATTTCAAAGTTCTACAAAGACAGATGGGGGAGCAGTAGCAGCAGGGGCTGCAGAGCTTAATGTTACTTTTACTCTTGATGATGGAAGTACAAAGCAGATAACAACTACAGGTGGGTTAGCATCAAATACTTCACAACAAAATGCAGCAAGATATGTATCTGCTATCAATGCACAAGTCTCCATAACTGGGATAACAGCTACCTATGATGCTGTTACCAATAAAATCAATCTTATCAATACAAACTCAGCATCTGGTGCATCGCATAATATTCGTTTAACAGCTGTAGCTGGAGGGAGTGGACTTACAACGACATTGACTAAAGGGCTTGAAGAGACAGCCTATAGGTATCGTTACGATCCAACTGGTGCAGCGGCAGTAGTTGGTGCTGACAAAACATTTACAACTCTCGCTGATCTTAGAGAAGCTCTGGAAAATCAAGCACAAGATGGCAATGCGGATGGTGTTAAAGGCAGCGTTACGATAAAAGTTAATGCATCTGGAAAATTTGAGATTTCTAACCCTGGGGGGAGTGATCAAGATCAAGATCTAAATTTACAAGTAACTTCCATTGTAGAACCTGGAACTACTGAAAATACCCGCTTTACACAAAATATGACAGCACTCAACGCAGTGCTTCCTGTGGCGAGTGGTGGTAAGGCATTTTCACAAAGTTTTAATGCAGCGACAAGCTCTAGTTCCATAGATATTTTTGACTCTTTGGGCTCAAAACATACATTGAGAATGGAGTTTAGGAAAGTTGCTCTTGATATAAACACAGGCTCAACATGGGATATGGTAGTAACTGCTCCAGAGCCAGCTACTATTGATACCGTAGCACCAACAAATGAAAAAGTTGGATCTGTAAAGTTTAACAATGATGGTTCTTTAGCAACTTATAACCCACCAAATCTCTCATTTTCAGGAAACAATGGTTCTGCTCCAGACCAACAGATTAACTTATCCTTTGGTGCACCAAATTCATTTGATGGTATGACAAGCTTCGATAGTAAGTCAACAACATCAGGAATCTCTCAAGATGGTTTTACTGGTGGCGACTTGGTTGGTATTAGAATCGATCAGTCTGGTACTTTAATTGGTTCATTTTCAAATGGTCATTCTTTTGGATTGGCACAAATTGCTATGGCAAAGTTTACAAACAATGAAGGTTTATCGGGTGAAGGTGGCAATGTTTTTGGTCAAACTGCCAACTCAGGAGATCCTATCATCGGAACAGCGGCAACAGCTGGACGCGGGTTTATCCAGTCCTCATCACTAGAATCATCAAATGTTGACCTTTCAAGTGCCTTAACACAACTGATCATCATCCAGCGTGGTTTTCAAGCCAATGCGAAAACTATCACCACTTCGGATCAATTGCTCCAAACATTGATTCAACTCAAGCGTTAGATTAATTCTATTTTGATATAATTCCCCTAAAAAGGGATTATGTCACTCTCGTTCCCAAGCAGTAGCTTGGGAACGAGAGTGACAATATAAGGAATTATTAAGATGCAATTTTCAGCCCCTCTCAAATCAAATTCTAAAAAAATTATGCTACTTGGCTCAGGTGAGTTAGGAAAAGAAGTGATCATCGAAGCACAACGCTTAGGTCTTGAGACTATTGCGGTTGATCGCTATGATAATGCCCCAGCACATCATGTCGCACACCGTTCTTATGTTATCAACATGCAGGATAAAGATGCTCTTCTTGAAATTATCCGTAGAGAAAAACCCCACTATATCCTCCCCGAAATAGAGGCTATTGCCATAGATGCACTCTTTGAAGCCCAAGCAGAGGGATTTAATGTTATCCCAAATGCTGATGCAGTAAGTAAAACGATGAACCGTAAAAATATTCGTACCTTTGCAGCAGAAGAGTTAGGCTTAAAAACAGGAGCGTACAGATTTGTAACAACACAAGAGGATATGCTTAAAGCTGGGTGTGAACTTGGTTTTCCAGTGGTGATTAAACCTGTCATGAGTTCATCTGGACATGGACAGTCTATTGCAAAAGGTGAAGCAGACATCCCTGCATCTTGGGAGGAAGCCAAAGAAGCAAGAGGGGATGCAAGTGAGCTTATCGTAGAAGCTTTTGTAGATTTTGATTATGAAATCACTATGCTTACAGCTAGAAATGGCAAAGAAACAGTGTATTGTGAGCCGATAGGGCATGAA
>JALUXP010000112.1 GCA_027013295.1 Sulfurimonas sp. | reverse complement strand
AACTATCTACGATAAGCTTACGCCCTGTTAAACCAGAATCATGAAGCGATGAGTGTGACACATACTTACCCGTAGGATTGATGTGGATGATACAATCATCTTTATCATACATATCAGCAGGAAGTCCAGCATCATCAATGAGACCTTGGATAAGTGTTCTCACTGTATCTATATCCATGGTAGCTACACATGGAGCTGAGACAACTATGGTATGAATTTTTTGAGGTTGACAACTCTCAAAGTTATCTTTATGACCATAATCCATTGTCACTTGAGTTTTGATATCTACTCCCAACTCTTCAGGGTGTGCTTTTGCGTACATATATACTTTTTCCATCAACACTCGTGCATAGGTGATAGCCGATGGCATAAAGTTGCTAGTCTCAGAGTCTGCATAACCAAACATGATGCCTTGGTCTCCTGCACCAGTCTCACCATCTTCTTGGTCAACACCTTGGTTGATGTCTGGTGACTGAGCATTTAAAAGGACTTGTACCTCTGCATCTTCAGGGTGAAGGCACTCTTGACGGGAGAAATAAGGATTTCCATTATAGCCTATATTGACAAGTGCATCATGGACAATTTGCTTATAGTCCTCTGTGGTAACCTTGGTGTGCGAGGTAACCTCTCCACCTATGACTACATGTCTTCCTGCAACAAAAACTTCACTTGCAACTCGACTCTTTGCATCACCAATAATCAACTTATCAACTATACTATCTGCGATGATATCCGCAACTTTATCTGGGTGCCCTGGAGCTACCACTTCACTTGTAAATAAATACATAAAAATCCTTGTCATACCAATGTGTATACTTTAATTGAGCGAAGCCCAAGTAAAGCTACATGTATAAATACATGAGAAAGTATACAAATCAGCAAATTATTATCAGTGTATAAACATACACTAGTTCACAAAGTACACTTTAATTTTGGTTCTCAACCATATACTTTGCACATATTAAGATTGTGATAATATCAAAATACTCATTATCTTTAGTTTACTTATGTCAAGTGAGGCTCAGAGTGGAGAATGCCAAGGGTTAGCATTCCTAAAAGCCACACATCCAAAACCCTTTAGTTTACTTATGTCAAGTGAGGCTCAGAGTGGAGAATGCCAAGGGTTAGCATTCCTAAAAGCCACACATCCAAGAGCCAAAGGATGTGCTGCTTTAGCTGGACAAAAAGACGAGTAAAGTTAAAAGGTGAGGCTAAAGCCACACATCCAAAAGCCAAAGGATGTGCTGCTTTAGCTGCACCTAAATCTACATCAAGTTAAATTATTCTATCGCTTCCACCATCTATTGCCACTTGAGAACCTGTAGTTTTGGCAAAAGGTGTCCCTGCCATCGCACATGCTAACTCAGCTATATCAGTTGATTTTATCTCTGTTTTAAGGGGATGCAAAGTATTGACTCGAACTTCGTACTCACCTTTGCCGAGTACTGGGAAGTTTTTCGATGCTACAATCACTATCGATGCTTCAATACCCAATTTTAAAAATGGTGCTGTATATTTAATGAGCTTTTTATGTGAAGTGAGGTTAATACCCATACTTTTATCCCAGTTTTCATCACTGAGTGCATCAAGGTTTTCACTAGGGGTAAAGATGCCAGCGTTACTCACAACTATGTCTATCCCTCCAAAACTCTCAACTGCTACTTTCACTGCATTTTGGATATCTTGGCTTGAAGTCAAATCACACTGTACCCCTTTAGCATCTTGAGTATTAAATATCTTTTCAACTTCTGGGTTGATATCTAAAACTACAACAGCTGCACCTCTCTTGTTTAACATCTCAGCGATAGCCTTCCCTATCCCACTAGCACCCCCAGTAACAAGTGCCACTTTTCCACTAAACTCAGGTGAACTTCCACTCTTTTTAAGCTTTGCTTGTTCTAACGACCAGTATTCCACTTCAAAGATTTTACTCGCATCAAGGGCTTTATATCCACCAAGTTTCTCAGCTTTTAATATAGCCTCATAAGTGTGCTCATTTATATCTTTGATGATATTTGCTTCTTTTGCATTTTTTCCAAAAGATAGACTCCCCTTCTCTTTGAGTATTGCAAAGTTTGGTGCTGGATTGAGAAGTGTTTCATCTGTTTTGTTGTCTTGAAAATATTGTTCATACTTATCTATATAGTCTTTTAGTTCCACCTCAGGAGAGCTGGAACTAGATATAGTTAGTATTGCAGGTACTCTTTTTGTGCGGATGACATGATCGGGGGTTAGTGGACCTTGTTGCGATATTTTTTTTATATCTTGTCGTGAGAAATATGACGCTAAGGGAGAGTCATTGAAGAGAGAGATAGTTGCGTGACCTTTTAGGGTTGAGATCTCTTTTCTTATCTTTGCTAGTTCTAAAAGCTCTACTGGATGTGTGGCTTTTAGGAATGCTAACCCTTGGCATTCTCCACTCTGAGCCTCACCTTTTTGCTGTGAATTATCATTTGGTACAGCTAAAGCAGTACATCCTTTTGAGGTTAAATATTTCTCTGCCTTATCTACCAACTCTATAGTTTTTTCATAAGATTTTTGTGCATTATCATTGAAAGTAAAAAGCCCATGGTTCATTAGCACCATCCCCTCCAACTCCGACCAATCCACATCCCTAGTCATATCGTAGATGAGTTTTGCAAGTACAAAACCTGGCATAATATATGGGATGATTAAGACTTTATCCCCATACAGCTCTTTTATTTTTTCCTCGCCACCCTCCGTATTTGTAATGGTTACCACTGCATCGGTATGGGTATGGTCAACAAACTTAAAAGGGATGATGGCATGAAGTATCGCTTCAACAGAGGGATTTGGTGCAGATGGATTTATCATCGCAAGGCGTTGGTACTTCACCATATCTGGATCACTCAACTCTTTTAATTCAGCCATACGAAGTAACATCTCCATCTTCACAGGAGCAAAACCCTCAGCTTCTATGGTTGCTAGATCCCAACCACTCCCCTTTACATAAAGGATCTCCTCCACATCTCCAAAAAGATTAGTAGCTGTTGACTTCACAGAGGTATTTCCCCCACCGTGCAAGACTAAAGAGCTATCTTGCCCCAATAATATTGAAGTGTAAACTCGTAGAGCTAAATCTGTTTTGTATTTTTTTGCTTCACTATCATTCCATAAACTTTTCATCTAAAATTTTCCTTATTGTTTCTACATAGAATCTTTGTATTGCTCTCTTATCTCTAAAAATTGTTCTAAATTTTCAAGGAAAAGATCTACTAACTCTGGGTCAAACTGCTGTGCTCGTTCATTTTTTATCAATGTTAAAATCTTATCCAATTCCCATGCACGCTTATAACATCTCTCACTTCCCAATGCATCAAATACATCTACGAGGGCTGTTATGCGACCTACTAATGGTATCTCATTTGCCATGAGCCCTTTAGGGTAGCCTTTTCCATCATATCTTTCATGATGGTTAAGAGCTACTGTAGCTGCAACTTTGAGTATCTCTCTCTTTGAGTTTTTAAGCATATCATAACCCATCTCCGTATGTGTCTGCATGATAGCCCACTCCCCAGGATTTAATTTTCCTGGTTTGTTTAAGATATTGTCAGGGATACCCACTTTTCCAATATCATGCATAGGACTTGCAAGTCGTAAGAGTTCAGCTTCCTCAGCACTTCCACCGTATAAACGGTACAAAAGGCTTGAGTATTGGGCAACTCTTTTGACATGAGCACCCGTTTCTTTACTTCGACTCTCACCAATAGAACCCATAGTAAAGATAACATCTTTTTGAGTATCTACTATCTCTTGTTCAAGTTTTTTAAAATCAGTAATATCAACTATAGTTCCAACCATAACTAATGGCTCATCTTGTGAGTTGTATTTTATCACTTTGGCACTTGCTCGCACATATTTTATACTATTGTCATAAAGTATGATTCTATAGTCAAAGAAAGAGATTTTCTTTTGCGATATAGCAACTTCTATCCCTTTATCTACTATATCTCTATCTTCAGGATGAGTAAATATAGCATAGGTTTCAAAAGAGGGTTTAAAGTATTTTTTATCAACATCTAAAAGTTTATAATGTTCATCGGACCATATCATTAAATTTTCTTTAATATAATATTCATAACTTCCTGATTTTGTATTTGCCTGTGCCATGCTCAAAACTTTTTGAGACTCTAAAAGATCTTGTAACATTTTTATAAATAAAAATATAATAATAAGAACAATCAGCAACATAAGAAACTGAACAAACATCTCAAAACTTAAATCTTTTTGTTTTTTATCTATCAATTTTCTTAAGTCATCCTCTATAAAATCCCCTATTTTTTTTAACAAATCAATCCTACTAGTAGCATCATTAAACCAACTTATCTCCGAACCATAAACATTACTTGTAAGTTCATATAAAGCTTTTATAGCTGGTGCATCATCAACTTTGACAATTTTATCTATATCTTTTATTAAACTATGTTGAGCATAAGATTTTGTGACTTTTATCAAATTATTTTTATACTCCAAAAATACATTTTTGATAATCTCTAATCTGTCCAATTCTTCTTTGGTAACCCTATCTATACTCTTGTATTTATCTATATCAAGTAAAAGTTTGATATATTGTTCATTAACTGCTTCTATATAATTTTTTCGCCCTCGGATTACATAGTTTTTAAAATTATGAATCAAACCTCCATAACCAATATCATCTTTGATATGCGATAAAATTTCATTTTTTTGATTTTTAGAGTATATAAGGTTTCTCTCCCTTACCACCTCTTTAAAATCCTTTGTTAATATTATTGCATTGAGTGTATCTGTATATTTTTGTGGTGATATAAACTGAAAGTACTCTATATAAATTTGTTGTGATGTGACTAAAGAAGCAAATTGATAAAAGTCATCATTGGAGAGTTTTCCAACACTTAAGACTTTGTTAATAAGAGCTCTTTCTATCTCCGCATCTTCTTGAATTTTCATGATTATAATATAAGATTGTGTCAACACTGAAATCTCAGAATTATTACTAATATTGATGGCACTTTCCAACAAAGCAAGCAATATATCTATATTTTGCGTATAATAATGCATCATTTGAGTATTATTTAGTGTAAAGTTATCGACTTCATCTCTATACTTTTTGAGTTGAGACAAAGAAACTAAAAGCTTTTTTATAGAGTTTTTAAACTTAAATGCATAATGAGTAACATCTAATTTAGAAAATCTTTTTCTTAAAACTTTTACTTTTTCATCGGTCTTTTTTCTTTGTTTAAGTAAATCCTTTGCAAAAGACTTACCAAGAGAAGATATATAGCCACTACTATATCCCCTCTCTCTTTGGAGTTCATGAATCAAATCACTAGAACTAGAAGTAACCTGCATATATTTGTGCAAATTATCATAAGATGATTTTTCTTCAAACTTATTAATTCCCGAATATATAGAGAACACAAATAATATCAATAAAGGGATACCAATAAGCTTTTGTGTTTTCTTTTTTAGACCTATAATCATCATTTAATTTAAAATCTTTCTCTTATTTTATCGTAGTCTGCCTCGCGTAGACCTTTATTGGTTATTAATCCTGTGATTAGTCGTGCAGGTGTCACATCAAAACCATAATTTATACGCCATCACTTTCCCTCTCATAAACCCGGTGCTTTCCACATTGACTCGGTCAGACCTTTGTCCACTAACTCTAACTGCGTCTCATATGACTCTTTGAACTTCACTTTTAACTCTTGATAGATTTGATGATTGTCCATATTTGGTTCATAGGTTTTTTCCCATACTACTAGCTCTTTTGCAGCAGAGGCTATATCTTTGTAGATGCCAGCTCCTACCCCTGCTGCCATCGCGGCACCAAGGGCTGTCGCTTCTTTGACTTTGGGTATCTTGACTTTGAGTCCTAAGACATCTGCAAGTATTTGTGACCACAGATGACCCTTAGAAGCTCCACCTGCAAAAACAACCTCATCATAAGTGACACCAGTAAATTCTTGAATCTTCTCTAAGTTGATAGCACTCACAATCGCTGCATTTTCCTCTAAACTACGAAACATCGATGCACGGTTGCACTTCTGTGGGTCAAGGGAAAGGTTTAAAAAGCTAGGGCTGGCATGGTACCATTTACTATATTTCATCGCATCTGAAAATATTGGGATGATGCCGTTTGAACCAACAGGAATTTGTGCTGCTTTTTTCTCTAAAATCTCATACACATCTACACCCAAGTCCTCAGCTTCAAGTTTTTCCAACTCACAAAATGCATCACGAAACCAACGCATCACAAGACCACTAAAAAAGGTGATGCCCTCTGCTTGGGATTGGTTTGGAACTACATGGGGGTTTACTCGGATGTTCATATCTTCGGGTGGGGCTACATCACTAGAGATGTTCACGACCTGTTGCCAAAATGAGCCACCTAAAATCGCTACATCACCCTCCTCTACAACTCCAAGACCAGCAGAACCAAGTTGGACATCACCACCACCAGTGACCACTTTTGTTTTTGTGTTCAGCCCTGTTAACGCAGAGACACTTTCACTTACATAAGAGATGATAGTCCCATCTTCATAAGGTTCTGGAAATATGGTATCTTTAAGAGCGACTCTCTTTGGCATACTTGCCTCCCACTCTCGTGATTTTAGAGAGAAGATGCCCGTTGTTCCTGCATTGCTAGGGTCAGTCGCTATCACACCACCAATGACAAATAAAACCCAATCGCTTATCATAGAGATTTTTGCCACCTTTTTGTAGAGTTCTGGTTGATTGTTTTTAAGCCAGAGAAGCCGAGGGAGCGCACCAAGGGCAAAGGTTTGACCAGAGATGGCATAAAACTCTCTCTCAATCCCTTCAAACTCCTCTTTAAGTTCTCTCACCTCCTTATCGGCTCTTGCATCTACATTTGCAACTGCCCAAAGCTCCGCACCCTCTTCATCATAAAGGACAATCCCCTCACGCATACTTGTAGCACTAAGGGCTAAAATATCCCCAGAATCTATCTCAGCTTTTGCGATGGACTCTTTGATGCACCAAAAAAGCAGATCACGATTTTTCGTAAAATCAAAACTCATAGAGTTTGGTACACCCTCCTCTTCTAAGTGTGTCCACTCTTTTTGAGCTACAGATATTTGATTGCCCAAGGTGTCAAATATCACTGCACGAATACTACCTGTCCCTGCATCTATTGCCATTAAATAATTCAACTTGTATCCCCTTATTTATGTGGTTTGTTCTCACCATTATAACTCTATTTATTTATTTTTACTATACTTCCAAAATAATTAAGAAATTAAAGGAAACAAATATGTTTGGAAAAACAGAATTAAAAACTTATGATGTAACTACAGAAGAATTGGATGCAATGCAATGGGCAAAGATCTCTACAAATAAAGGTGATATTTGGGTAAAACTTTTACCACAAGAAACACCAAATACAGTAGCAAATTTTGCCCATTTAGCAAATACAGGTTTTTACAACGACCTTTCGTTTCACCGTGTAATCCCAGGTTTCATGGCACAAGGTGGTTGCCCTACTGGAACAGGGACTGGTGGACCTGACTGGGCTATTCCTTGTGAAACAGATAAAAACACAACTCGTCATGAGCGAGGTGCTCTTTCTATGGCTCACGCTGGACCAAATACTGGTGGAAGTCAATTTTTTATCACTTTTGTACCTACTCCTCACTTAGATGGTGTACATACTGTATTTGGACTTATTGATGCAGAAGATGACGAAAGCTTTGCAGTTCTTGACAGTCTTGAAGGTCAAGATGCTATCAACTCTATAGAAGTTTTAGCTTCTAAATAAGTAGCTTTTATATGCATTCCCATACGGAGCATGGGAACGAGATCCTCAACTAGTTCCCATGCTCCGCATGGGAACTCACACATAAAGGCAAAACCATCTTAGTACATATATGCTGTAGCGTTGACTCTCATTTCTTTTTAGAAAAGTTACAACAAGATTTTCCTCAGGAGAAGCTCATAGGCTTCTTTTATGATCCCAATATCCATCCCTATAGTGAATACCAACTTAGACTTTTAGATGTAGAGCGATCATGTAAAAAACTTGGCATTGAACTTTTGGAAGGTGAATATGACTATGAATCTTGGCTAGAAGCGGTAAGAGGATTAGAAAATGAACCTGAAAAAGGCAAACGCTGTGAAGTGTGCTTTGATAAACGCTTTGATGTTTCGGCAAAAAAGGCTTTAGAACTTGGTGAGAAGAAGGTCACGACCACCCTGCTTGTCTCTCCACTTAAGTCTCAAGAGCAGCTTAAAGCTTCTGGAAAAGCCTTTTATGAAAAGCATGGAGTAGAATTTATCTTCGTTGACTACCGTGCAGGTGGTGGCACTCAAGACCAATCCAGAGTAACCAAAGAGGAACAACTCTATCGACAAGATTATTGTGGTTGTATCTATGGCTTAACAATGCAAAGAGAGCAACAAAACAGACTCATGGATGAGATGTTTTCTCCCATCTCAAATCAAACTTTACCCTCCTCCATAGAGCAACGGCTTGAACTTTACCGTGAAAGAGATAGACTTGAAGATAAGAGCATCAACTATAAAATCATCAAACAAAAATTTCTCAACTATAGACAACTTAACTTTCAACTCATAAAAGGGAAAAAAGAGGTTATCCCCGCTTATGCACTTTCATATTCTTATCTTAAAAGAAAAAAAGCACAAGGAAAGATAGAATTTAAAGATGAAAATATCTATTATTTTAACAAAGATGAGATAGTTTTTATCACATTATCGTGCTATAATGAAATTCTTAAGCTTCACTATAAAAGTGTCAAAGAGCTTCTCTTTCATAGCCCAAGCTTTGAACTTGAACAAACACTAAGAGTATCTATAATGGGAGACTTATTTAACCTAAGTCCCATAATAGTCGTAGAAACTATTCCTCTTGAGACTAAACTTACAATTTCGCTAGATTCTAAAATTTATGATGATGTCAAAAGTAAACTAATCAAACTATAATCTTTCTTTTGGTATTATAAGCAAAATTATTTATAAGGCTTATACTTATGACATTAGATGTTACAGAGATTCAAAAAATCATCCCCCACCGTCATCCATTTTTACTCGTTGATCGCATTACAAAAATAAACGCAAACGAGAGTTTAGTAGGCTACAAAAATGTAAGCATCAGTGAAAACATTTTCAATGGTCATTTTCCCGGGCATCCTATCTACCCAGGGGTAATGATCTTAGAGGGGATGGCTCAAGCTGGTGGTATCTTAGCATTTAAAAGTATGGGTGATATGACAGAAGAAGAGGCTGCAAACAAAGTTGTTTATTTCATGAGTATTGACAAAGCAAAGTTTAGACACCCTGTCAAACCAGGCGATAGACTCGAATACCGTATATCTGTGATAAAAAACAAAGGTGCGATTTGGATGCTCAAAGGTGAGGCTTATGTTGATGATAAACTTGTTTCAGAAGCTGAACTTAAAGCGATGATAGTTGATAAATAATGGGTAAAATTTCTCCTCAAGCCATCATCGAGGATGGTGCAATTATTGGCACTGATGTTGAGATAGGTCCATTTTGCTTCATATCGAGTGAAGCAAAAATTGGTGATGGGACAACTATTGCACAAAATACATGCATCTACGGAAAAACCACTATTGGGAAGCAAAATACTATATTCTCACATGCTGTGATAGGCTCTATCCCACAAGATTTAAAATTTAACGGAGAAGATGTTGAACTCATCATTGGTGATAACAACACCATCAGAGAATTTACACTTTTCAATCCTGGGACAAAAGGTGGTGGTGGAAAAACTATTGTTGGAAATCACAACCTTTTCATGGGCTATGTGCATCTGGGTCATGATGTTATCATCGGAAACCACTGTATCTTAGCAAATGCAGCTACTTTAGCTGGACATGTTGAACTCGGCGACTTCGTAGTGATAGGTGGGATGACTCCGATCCATCAATTTATCCATATTGGAGACTATGCAATGGTGGGTGGTGCTTCTGCACTTGCTCAAGATGTCCCACCATTTTGTATGGCTGAAGGCAATCGTGCAACGCTCAGAGGACTTAACCTTACTGGTTTAAGACGCCATCTTGAGCGTGAAGATATCAATGAACTCAAATCTGCCTATCGTGAACTCTTTGAGGGTGGAAAACCACTCAAAGATACCGCAAGTAAGATTTTAGAGAGTACAAAAAACCATTATGTAAATGATCTTTGCGATTTTGTTTTAAAAACAAAAAGAGGGATTCCATTTGAAAGAAAGAAGATATGATGTCAAGAAAATGTAGCTTTTGTAATGCAGTTGAAAATGAGGTCAACCCTCTCATAGCTGGGAATGGTGTTTATATCTGTAAAAACTGTGTCATTAGTGCTTACAAGATTATGTTTGGTGATGAGACACAAACACAAAAAGAAAAACAGCTCACAGATGCAGTTACAAAATTGATGACACCTAAAGAGCTAGATAACTTTTTAGGTGATTATGTTATAGGTCAAGAAAGGGCGAGGAAACTCCTTAGTGTCGCTGTATATAACCACTATAAACGCATCTTCAAAAATGCTACAGATACTGAGGATGATACAGAGATAGCAAAGTCAAATGTACTTCTCATAGGTCCAACTGGGAGCGGTAAAACACTTATGGCACAGACTATAGCAAGAGTGCTTAATGTCCCTATTGCCATCGCAGATGCTACAAGTTTAACTGAGGCTGGTTATGTTGGAGAAGATGTTGAAAACATCCTTACAAAACTCATCCAAGCGGCTGATGGTGATGTACAACGCGCACAACAAGGCATCGTTTTCATTGATGAAGTTGACAAGATCTCTCGTATGAGTGAAAATCGTTCTATTACCCGTGATGTTAGTGGAGAGGGTGTACAACAAGCACTACTAAAAATCATTGAAGGTGCAGATGTAAACATCCCACCAAAAGGTGGAAGAAAACATCCAAACCAAGAGTTTACAAGTATCAACACGAGAGAGATTTTATTTATCTGTGGTGGTGCTTTTGATGGTCTTGGAGATATTCTTAAAAAGAAACAAGGCAAAAATATTCTTGGTTTTGGACAAGAGAAAAAAACAAAAGAGGAGCAGGAGACCACTTATGATATGGTTGAACCTGATGACTTGATTAGTTATGGAGTGATTCCTGAGCTTATCGGCAGACTTCCCATCATCGCATCTCTTAGTGAAATAACTGAGGAGGATATGGTACGCATCCTTACAGAGCCAAAAAATTCTCTCATAAAACAGTATAAAAAACTTTTTAGTATAGACAATGTAGAGCTCAACTTTGAAGAAGATGCCCTTCTCTCCATCGCTAAAAAATCGATAAAAAGAAAAACAGGGGCACGCGGACTTCGTGCAATACTAGAAGAAAATATGATAGATATCATGTATGAACTTCCAGAGTATGAGGGATATGAAGTTCTCATTACAAAAGGTGTCATCGAAGATGGTGAAGAAGCAATCTATATCAAAAAACAGATAGAAAAAACAGCATAAGGATGAAGATAGAATGATTTTTAGTAAACTAATAGGACTTTTCTCAAACGATTTGTCAATAGACTTAGGAACAGCAAATACAATTGTAATTGCAAAAGGGCGTGGTATCATCATCAATGAGCCATCAGTGGTTGCAGTAAAAACTGAAAAATACGGACACCAACGGGTTCTTGCTGTTGGACATGAAGCAAAAGAGATGGTTGGAAAAACTCCAGGTAACATCAAAGCTATCCGTCCTATGCGTGATGGAGTTATTGCTGACTTTGATATGACTGAAAAGATGATCCGTAAGTTCATCGAAAAAGCACATGGAAGAAGTTCACTGATCTCACCTCGAATCATCATCTGTGTGCCTTATGGTCTGACACAGGTTGAGCGTAAAGCAGTTCGTGAATCAGCACTAAGTGCTGGTGCAAGAGAAGTATTTCTTATCGAAGAGCCTATGGCTGCTGCTATCGGTGCTGGGATAGAGATCCGTAATCCACAGGGTAACCTAGTTGTTGACATCGGTGGTGGTACTACTGAGATTGGTGTTGTTTCTTTAGGTGGACTTGTTCTTTCAAAGTCTATCCGTACAGCTGGGGACAAGATCGACCAAGCAATAGTGAATTACATCAGAAAAAAATACAATCTTCTGATCGGTGAAAGAGTTGCTGAAGAGATTAAAATCAACATTGGAACTGCTGTTAGTTTAGATGAAGAACTTCTTATGGTAGTAAATGGTCGTGACCAAGTTGAAGGACTTTTAAGTTCAGTTGAGTTAACAAGTGAAGATGCTAGAGAAGCTATGCGTGATCCTCTTCGTGAGATAGGTGAAGCTCTTCGTGATGTTTTAGAACAAATGCCACCAGATCTAGCAGGAGATATTGTAAATCATGGTATTATCTTGACTGGTGGTGGAGCACTTATCCGCCAACTCGACAAATACCTTTCAGACATTGTTAGAATCCCTGTTTTTGTTGCTGATGAGCCTCTTCTCGCTGTAGCTCGTGGAACTGGTCGTGCACTTGAAGAGATAGACTTACTACAAGAGTTATTTGAGAATGAATAAAGAGCTAGCTAGCTTTTTTTTCATATTTATTGCACTCTTTGTGGGTGCATTTTACTATTCAAACATCATTCAAGAACCCTTTATCTATGCTCTTAATGCTCTAAAGACAAGCTATCATTCCTCCATTAAAATAACAGGTGATGCTATTGATAAACATTTTTTTCAAGCACAAGAGATAGAATCACTCAAAGAAAAACTAGCAAAATATGAGAACAATCATCTTGTTATGCAACAACTTGCATCTGAGGTTGAAGATCTTTTTGCACTCAACCACTCCACATTGAGATCTAATCCAAAGATTGAACTTACTCGTGTTATCTCCTATGAAAAATTTGGAGATCTCAACAGACTATGGATAGATGTCGTTGACTACAACAAAACAAAGATATATGGACTTATCTATAATGAAACAGTAGCAGGGATAGTTATACCAAAAAAGTCAAAGGCTCTAGCACTTCTCAATCGTGATATGAAATGCTCCTATGCGGTTTATATTGGTAAGAACAAAGCACCTGGAGTTGCCCATGGTAACAATGTAGAAGACCTCATTGTAGATTTTATCCCAGCATGGCACGAGATAAAAGTAGGTGATGAAGTCATTACCTCTGGACTTGACAATATCTTCTATAAGGGGCTTAAAGTTGGAAAGGTTTTATCTATAACCAAATCCCAAGGTTACCAGATAGCTGTCATTAAACCATATTATGATTCAAATGATCCTAGTTATTTTCATCTCATTAAGAGGGTTAATTAGGCAAATCTCATCAAATTTTAAGTGCTTTTTAGCTATAATCGCGTGATTAGAGTACAAAATGTACCGACAATTATCAATTTTACGCAAGGTTTAAAATATGCCAAAACGCACCGACATACATACTATTTTACTTATTGGTTCAGGTCCTATCATCATTGGTCAAGCTTGTGAGTTTGACTACTCTGGAACTCAGGCTGTTAAAACACTCAAAGAGTTAGGTTATCGTGTAATCCTTATCAATTCCAACCCTGCTACTATTATGACTGATCCAGAATTTGCAGACCGTACTTACATCGAACCCATCAAAGAAGATGTCATAGCAAAAATCATAAAAAAAGAAAATGTAGATGCTGTACTTCCGACTATGGGTGGACAAACAGCACTCAATGTCGCAACAAGTATGTATGAAAAGGGGATGTTAGAGGGCATAGAATTTTTAGGTGCAACTCCAGAAGCCATTCATAAGGGTGAAGACCGTTCAGCTTTCAATAAAGCGATGATTAAAATCGGTATGGATCTGCCAAAAAGTGCCAATGCATACAGTGTTGATGAGGCTATGGAAGTAGCTAGAAACATTGGCTTTCCAGTGATCTCAAGAGCATCATTTACTCTTGCTGGTGGTGGTTCTGGTGTCGCTTACAATATGGAAGAGTTTGAAAGTCTTGCCCTTGAGGGTCTCAGTGCATCTCCTGTAAACGAGATCGAGATTATGGAGTCTATGCTTGGTTGGAAAGAGTATGAGATGGAGGTTATCCGTGACAAAGCGGACAACTGCATCATCGTATGTTCCATAGAAAACTTTGACCCTATGGGTGTCCACACTGGTGATAGTATCACAGTAGCTCCAGCTCTGACACTTACAGATAAAGAGTACCAACGGATGCGTGATGCTTCTTTTGACATCCTTCGTGAGATTGGTGTTGATACTGGTGGAAGTAATGTTCAGTTCTCCATCTGCCCTAAAACAGGTCGCATGATCGTTATTGAGATGAACCCTCGTGTTTCTCGTTCCTCTGCACTTGCATCCAAAGCTACAGGTTATCCCATCGCAAAAGTGGCAACTCTTCTTGCTGTTGGTTTTACACTTGATGAGATCACAAATGACATTACGGGGACACCAGCTTCTTTTGAACCCGTTATCGACTATGTAGTGACAAAGATTCCCCGTTTTACATTTGAAAAATTCCCTGAGGCAGTCAATACTCTGAGTACATCTATGAAGTCTGTTGGTGAAGTTATGGCGATAGGTCGAACATTTAAGGAGTCTCTACAAAAAGCACTTTGTTCCCTTGAAACAGACCTTTGTGGTTTCAATGAAATAGATGCTGATGATGAATTTGTAAGACATGAGATTCGTCGTCCAAATGCTGAGCGTATCCTCTATGTAGCTGAAGGTTTCCGTCGTGGTATGAGTGTAGAGGAGATGTTTGACACTTGTGCTATTGACCCTTGGTTCTTATATCAGATGGAGGAGATGCTTCACTCAGAAGCAGATATTACCTCTACTGTTCTTGGTGACGCTCAAACTATGCGTTCGCTCAAAGTAGATGGTTTTAGTGACAAGAGAATTGCACAACTCATAGAGAAAAACTCTCAAACAAAATGTAGCGAAGCCGATGTGAACAAAGCAAGAAAAGTTATGAATATCAGACTAGAATACAACGAAGTAGATACCTGTGCAGCTGAGTTTGAAGCACTTACCCCCTACCTTTACTCTACAACAAACATCTCTCAAATCCCTTATGAAAACAGAAAGTCAGACAAAAAGAAAGTCCTCATCATCGGTGGTGGACCAAACCGTATCGGTCAAGGGATAGAGTTCGACTACTGCTGTGTCCATGCGGCATTTGCTCTTAAAGAGATGGACATAGAAACCATTATGTATAACTGTAATCCTGAGACGGTTTCTACTGATTACGATACATCTGATGTACTTTACTTTGAACCTATCGACTTTGAACATGTTAGCGAAGTGATAGAAAATGAAAATCCAGATGGTGTCATCGTTCACTTTGGCGGGCAGACTCCACTCAAACTTGCTGATAGCCTTACAAAAATGGGAGCTAAAATCTCTGGAACACCCTCATCCGTCATTGACTTAGCAGAAGACCGTGAACTATTTTCAAATTTTGTCATAAAACATGGACTAAAACAGCCTGAAAATGGACTAGCACGAAAAAAAGAAGAAGCACCAAAAATCGCTGAGAGACTCGGCTTTCCTGTTCTTGTTCGTCCATCATTTGTACTCGGTGGTCGTGGGATGAAGATAGTCTACAGCCAAGAAGAACTAGCACAGTACATGGAACTCGCCATCAGTGTTTCCAACGAAGCACCAGTTCTTATAGACAAGTTTTTGGACCAAGCAATAGAACTTGATGTTGATTGTATCTCTGATGGTAAAGATGTCTATATTGGTAGTGTTATGCAACATATTGAAGAAGCTGGGATTCACTCTGGAGATAGTGCTTGTTCACTTCCACCAGTCAATCTTACAGATGCAATGATCGCAAAAGTTGAAACGCAGACAAAGACCATAGCTCTTGGTCTTGGAGTTATTGGACTTATGAATGTTCAATATGCCATTTATCAAGATGAAATCTACCTTATAGAGGTAAACCCTAGAGCATCAAGAACTGTCCCTTTTGTATCTAAGGCAACTGGTATGCCACTTGCAAAAGTAGCTACCCGTGTGATGATGGGCGAGAGCCTCGTGAGTTCTTTAACATATTATGACAACAACAACATAGTGCATCAAGACAACAATGTACTCAAACCTCACCTCAAAGGTCATGTTTCTGTAAAAGAAGCAGTATTTCCTTTCCATAAGCTTTATGGTGCAGACCTAGTTCTCTCTCCTGAGATGAAATCAACTGGAGAGGTGATGGGCATCAGTTCTAACTTCGGTGTAAGTTTTGCAAAAGCACAACTCTCCGCAGGAAATAAAATTCCAACAGGGGGGACATGTTTTCTCAGTTTTGTAGATACAGATAAAGAGCATGTGCCAGAGATAGGTTTAGGTTTAGTTAAGCATGGCTTTAAACTTGTTGCAACAAAAGGGACACAAGAGGTACTTGAAAAAGCTGGCATAGCATGTGAACGCGTACTCAAGATCTCAGAGGGTCGCCCCAACATAGAAGATAGTATGAAAAATGATGAGATAGCAATGGCTATCAACACTTCGGACAATAACACTTCTAAAAAAGATGCAACAGTTATCCGCCAAGAAGTTCTCAAACGAAGCATCCCTTACTTCACAACACTCAGTGCCACAAGGGCTCTCATCCTAGCACTTGATGAGATGAAAGATGACTCATGGTCCGATGCAAAAGCACTCCAAGATTTTCTAGCATAAACTCTGTAGTTGCAGCTAAAGCAGCACATCCAAACCCCTCCGGATGTGTGGCTTTAGCCTCACCTGTTATACTCACACAAACCGATACAACTGTTGGTTTTATCTCCCAAGATCATCAAAAATTAGCAGAGATAAAATCTCGTCCATCACAAAAACCTTTTATAAAGATACTCCATTCTTTCACAGGATTACGAGTTCCAAAAAAATACAAGTCCAAACTAAGACGCTCAACTAAAACAACATTTATCATCAACAACCAAGCTTTTCGTATAGCACCACATACTCAAAACTCGCAACTCATGAGAGATATGCCATGGCACTACTCAACATCAGCGAATGCATCAAATAAAAATTTTGATAGAGAGTATTGTGTGCAAAATGCTGATATAATCATAGAAGATGTTCATGGTCTTCAAGAGTTCAGTGCATCAAGACTCATAAAACTCACTAACCATAAGCAAAGGAAACTTAGATGAATAAAGCATTACTCGCTCTTTTAACTGGTATGTTTATCACTTTTATCATGGATTATTTTCTTTTTCTAGGTGTCAAGATAAATTACTTTGATTTTTATGAGATAAAGGTATTTTACAATGTCCTTTTTGCTGATAACCAAAATTTTCTTATTTTTTTTGGATTTAGTTTCTTATTTGGTTTTATTGTCATTTTTATAGGAAACAAAAAACTTACGATTTTACTCATAAGTGTTTTAACTCTTATCTCTATTGCCCCACTATTTAGTGATATTGGAAGAAGTTTAGGTAAGATGATGTTTATGAAAAAAAATCTTACTTACAATGAGGCAAAATATAGTTTTACTGGTGATGTGTATTATGAGGGACGCACAACTATACACTTTTACGACAATGACTTAAAACGGATCATCATACTACAAAAAGACAAATTACTAAAATATTAGGTGCAGCTAAAGCAGCACATCCTTAGACTCTTTGGATGTGCGGCTTTAGCCTCACCTAAAACATAATAAAAGGAAAAAAATGAAACATATATCATCTATCGCATCAGGTGTAGCACTAGGAAGTGCAGGAATAGCTATGATGAGTGTACTTGCAGGTTGTTCAACACAAGAAAAACAGGCTCAAAATAAGTTTTTAGTGATAGAAAAACAAGCAAATGGTAAATACACTGTAGTAGAGGAGATGCCAACTGATGGTCCATCTCGTGCTATCATCCGTGAAAAAGATGCAAATGGAAACATCACTGAAAGATTTATGAATGAAACTGAGATGAAAACCTTAGCCGAGCAAGAGTATCAAAAAGTTCAAAATGGTACAAGTGAAACTACTCAAGAGGGTGGAGGCAGTGCTGGTATGGGTTTAGGTGGAACTATCCTCGCAGTTGCAGCAGGAAGTTTACTCGGAAATATGATAGGTAATGCTCTCATGGGTAATAAAAACTTTGCCAATAGAGCATCAGGTGTCAATAAAAGTGCATATAGCCGTTCATCTGCTGGTAGAAATGCAAAGAAATCATCTAGCAGAAAAAGTTTCTTTGGTGGCAAATCTACAAGAAGTTCAAGTCGTGGTGGATTTTTCGGTGGGTAAATTGATAAGTGCAATTAAAGATGCACATCCTAAAAGCTCTTGGATGTGTGGCTTTAGCCTCACCAAACAAAGGTAATACATGATTCAATTACAAAATATTATCCCACTAAAAGACTCTACCTTAGAAGAGATAGGCTTTACTTGGCACACAGACACTGATGGGTCAAAATATGTCAATGATGCCCTTGTACAAATCACACAAGAGGAAGCTGAAGCCTACTACACTGCAACAAACGAGATATACGATATGTATGTCCAAGCAGCCGAATATGTGATAGAGAATGATCTTTTCTTTGAACTTGGCATCCCATTTAACCTCATAGAGATGATAAAAAAGTCTTGGGAAAATGATGTCCACTGGCATATTTATGGTCGCTTTGATCTAGCTGGTGGAATAGATGGAGATCCTATCAAACTTATAGAGTTTAATGCAGATACACCAACCTCACTTTTTGAGACTGCTCTCCTCCAATGGGCACTTCTCAAAGAAAACAATATGGATGAGGCAAAACAGTTTAACGATGTTTATGAAGCCATAAAAAACAACTTCAAAAGGCTCATCACCCTTTTTGGAGATGTAGAAAATTTTGAAGAAAATTATGATGGATGGAAAATTCTGTTTTCCTCTATTGATGGAAACGAGGAAGAGGAGGTCACCACAAAACTCCTCCAACAGATAGCAACGGATGCAGGATTTAACACAAGTTTTGAATACTTAGGCAATGTAGAGTTTACAGATGAGGGCATCTTTGATGCACAAGGCAACCAATATGAATATTGGTTCAAACTCTATCCTTGGGAAGATATAGGTACTGATGAAGGTGAACTCGCTACTACACTTACAACTATCATACACAACCAAAAAGCTATCATCCTAAACCCAGCTTACACCCTCCTCTTCCAGTCCAAAGGGATGTTGAAAATACTCAGTGATATGTTCCCAGACTCACCATATATCCTTAGATGCTCTGATGAACCTCTAAAGGGCATCAAGCAGGTAGAAAAAACTGTCTTTGGTCGAGAGGGTGCTAACACGAAGATAATCTCACAAAACGGAGATATACTCACTCAAACAGATGGAGTCTATGATAACTACAAAAAAATCTATCAAGAGTATGTAGAGTTCCCCCAAGATGCACAAGGAGATAAATATCAAGCGGGAGTCTTTTTCGCTTATGAAGCGTGTGGACTTAGTTTTCGTAAAGGGGCAGAGATATTAGACAATATGTCTAAATTTGTGGGACATAGTATGCATTAGCATACTACTCCTCAAAATCCTCTTTCTTAAAACCTTTTAAAAACTCTAAAAAGAAAACTAAAAATATTGAAAGTATAAAACCGGTTATAAAAGCAACAATTACGATGAGTTTTTTCTTTGGTTTTATGGGATAGTCATTGGTCATAATATTTCCAATAATTGCAGTATTTTTATAGTTATATGGTTTCATTGAAGAGTATAAAATATTTAGATTTTTTTGAAGTTCTGGCAGTTTTATAAATATAATATTTTCTTTTTTCTCTCTATAACCCTCAAGTGAATCTCTTAATTTCATCAGCATCTTTGCTAAATAACTTTGCTCATTTATTTGTAGGGCTGCCATAGTCGGATCTATCTTCTTGATTTTTTTGAGATTTTCTTGAACATCTTTAAAGTTTTGCTCATATATTGTCACATCATCTTGATATCTACTGATCCTACTTTTTAATGCTGGTAATGTTTTCTCTTCTATAAGCGAAAGTCTACTCTTTACATCTTTTATCTGTGCTTCTCTTAATTCTCGAACATCATCTAAAAGTTTTTGGTGTTTTTTTTGTACATACTCTACAACTTTCATTAACTCTGCAGTGGCTGTTTTATTTGAGTTCCCATTTGCAACAATTTCAAAAAGATTTTTTTGTTTTTTTACTAAAGCTATACTTTCAATCACAGCTGGTCTATCTTTTTTATTTTTCAATACTTCAATATAGAGAACTTCTAATTCTTTTGTAAGTTCAGAAGCATTAGCTATTGCTACTTTCTTATTACCATTACCATTATTGCGAACACTACTACCATTGTCACCATTATTATTATTATGCACAATAACAATATTATTAAGCTTATACTCACCAATCTTAACTATTGCTTTAGCTTCATAAACTTTTGGAACTGTTAATGCGTAAACAACTGCCAACGCAGTAATCACGGAGGTAATAACAATTATCTTCATCCTATTTGTCCAAAGAGTTTTCGCCAATTCTTTTAAATCTATCTCATCATCTTCATATCGTTGTATATCTATTTGTTTTTCTTGCATATTTCCCTCTATTATTAAAAATGTATTTTATCTTTTTTTTACTTATTTTAAGATTTTATAAACCATATCTTCACTCTTCATCACAATACTAAATTCTACCCTTCTTGAGTTTGATTTTTCTTTTAGTTTTGCAAATGCCATGCCACTAGCACGAAAATAGCTTTCTAACCAAGGTCTGTTTTGTATAACCGTAGCATCATTTAAAGCATAACAAAAAGAGAGAACTTTAAAAGATCTACTTTGAGAGAGCTTCATATTGTTTAGGTAAATATCTTCTTTTGATGTTGTCTTACCCCACTCGCTTGAAGTATGCCCCTCTACTCTCACTTCTTTTATCTCATCTATATATTGTGCAGAAGTTATGATGCTAAGGTAGCGTGGAAAAAAATCTTCCAATATGGTTTTAAAACCATCCTTAATATCGCTTTTGTTAACAGCGAACAAAACATCAGGGGAATTAAATACTATTGTATTATCTTTAGTTATCTCGGCATCCCATTTATTTAAATCCTGTTCAAACTCTTCATACAGATTTTCATTTAAATTTGCCTTGGAGTCTCTGTATGACTCAGCGACACTTTTCATCGCATCTTTTTGAGACTCAACCTCTATCATAAACCCTATAGCGATAAATAAAAAAACCAGCATAAGCCCTGACATCATATCAGAGATGCTCATCCATACATTATTTGTCTTCAGAATCACCCTTTAGTATCTCAAATATACTCAGCATAGTTGCTACGCTCATGCCGACTATGGAAGTAAAAAAGGCAGTTTTCAGTCCTAGCAATATATCGTTTACACTGTTCATAATGTCTTGTGGATTAAAACTTTGCAAACCCATAAATATACCAACAAATGTACCAAGCACACCGATGCTAACAATCTGACTTTTCAAATCTTTTTTAGCAACTTGATCGATGATTGCAAGTATAAATATGATCACAACAAAAACTAGGTTTATAGGATCAAATAAAATGTCAGTGATAGATGCTGGAGTAAAATCATCTTTTTTGATATTTTTTTTACATACACCAATACTTAAAACATTTCGGTTATTTGATACTATTGACTTGCTAATACCATCAACCCGAGAGAGTTCGTCTAGGCTTTTGAAACATTCATGACTCTCTCGATATGTGATGATTTTTTGAGCCTTAGCTTTTCCAATGCCATTAAGTTCTAAAAGTTCACTAGAACTTGCATTGTTTATATCTACAATAGCAAAAAGATGGGTCACGCTCAGTAAAATTAATACAAAATATTTTAAAATCATTTTCATTTCACTTTTAATGAGCTTTTTTTCATCATTGATAATAATAATCAACTATGATATATTATACTTTATTTAGTATTTTTTGTCAATGTAACTCAAAGCCAATATCTTATGACTTTGTATAGAAAAATATGGATATTTTATACAATAATATAGTAGAATAATGTCATCAAAATTTAAAGGACAACAATGAAAAAAATTTCTATAATTTTTTTAACGCTATTTTTAGTCTTGGGGGCAAGCGAATGTTCCGCTCAATCTCAAAATCTTCAAATATTTAGTGCAGATAATGCCAATGGTAAAATTAATGCAAAAACAATCCAAAAAGCATTTAATGATATTGGGGTAATTGTAGATGTAAATAACGATATGAACTCTATCTTCTCAAAAAGATTTGGCAAGGTTTATCACAAAAAATATAACTTAGCAATCTTCACAAATGAAAAATTGGTCAAGAAACTTATGAGTAAATATCCAAGTGTTGGAATGATTACTCCACTTTCAATGTCTATTTATTCAGGAAAGAACAAGAGTATTAATATCTCAACATTATCTTTGGCAGGGATGGCTAGACTAACGAAAATCCCTCTAAATAACCCAGATTTAAAGGCATATGCAAAACTCGTAGATGAAGCTCTACACAAAGCACTTGTAAATGGAAAGTACCTAAGTGTAAAACACAATCCCAAGGCTAAAGTCTCAGTTACTAAGTTTGCCATGGAAGTTGAACTAGAAGATGGTGATACTTATGCTGAAGCAATTAAAAGTTTTGAAGAGGAGTTCGAGGGTGAACTAGGTCCTGTGGGATACTTAATACCTAAAAAATATAGTTTTAAACATCCTGATTATGATGCATTTGACACCTACTCTATCATACGATTTAATGCAATTTTTCCAGTTTCTAAAAATCATCCAGAAGCAGGAGCTTATGCTCCATTTTCTGTTGTAGTTTACAAGAAAAAAGATGAGGATTCCATGCATATCATGTATCCATCTATAGACAACTGGATAACAGATCTTGATCTCAAAGATGCAACTGCAGTAAAAGAGGTGCATAAAACACAATCAATGCTAAAAGATATTCTTACAGAATTAACCGAGTAGTTCTAAAGCCCCATAACAGGTGTGGAGTATAAGCCTAACTAAGCAATATACTCCCCCACACTACAACAAATAAAGTTATACTCAAAAAAACTATGGTACTACCAACATCTTTTGCTCTTCCCGCCATAGGATGGTGTTCTAAGGTAACAAGGTCAACTACTCTCTCAATGGCAGAGTTGATAACCTCCGCAATAAGTACACCCATCAAAGATATCCACATAAATAATTTATAGGTAAGAGTTAAATCTACTATTAAGATCACTGGTATTAAAAATATCGCTAAAAGCAGTTCTATCTTAAAAGATGTTTCATGTTTTATAACATCTATCAAACCATTTAGAGCATATGTTGTATTTTTAAAAAATGTATATTTTGGTTGATTTCTCAAGTAATTTCCTTAATTTTATCTAATACATCTTGTGCGGTTACTAACTTCATACAATTATGATGCCCTAGTGGACACACACGCTTCATACATGGTGCACATTCTAAGTCTTTTGTTACTATGACACCTTTTTCATTCATCCATTGGTTTGTTTCAGTATAGCGAGTTGGTCCAAATATAGTAACAGTTGGCACTTGATACGCGGCTGCTAGATGCATAGGTCCCGAGTCGTTTGTCACAAACAAATCAAGCGATGCAATACCTTCAAACAACTCTTTTACTGTAGTCTTTGTAGCTAAATTTCTATAGTTTTTAACACCATTTGAAATTAATATTTTTTCAATATCAGCTGCAATCTCATCTTCATTCGGTCCGCCAAATATCACTATGTCATACTCACTACTTAACTCTGTAGCAACTTTTGCAAATTCTTCAGGGTACCATCTTTTAGCACTTCCATAAGTAGCCCCTGGGTTTAAACCTAAAACCTTAGGATGTGTTGCTTGAGCCTCACTTGAACTATGACCATATATCTTCAACTTAGTCGGCTGAGTATTTAAACCTAAACTTCTATTTATAAAATCATTATAACGCTTCACTTGATGTATCTCTTTTTTTACATATCTTTTATAAACATAACTTCTCTTTACACCTATAAAAAACAGTAGATACTGCGTGGTAAAATTTCTTCTAAAACTAAGAGCAATGTCAACTTGCCCTGCACTTTTAGCATCTCGATAAAGGTTTAGATACCTAAAACCACCTTGTTTACTCTCATCTAAAATAATTTTTATAACATTGGGATGATGGATAAAAAGTCGAGTTGAGACAAATGAGCCATAGATGATGAGCTGTGCATCTGGATAAGTTTTTACTATGTTTTCTATGGCAGGTGTAGTCATCACCGCATCGCCGAGCCAAGTAGGTATCTCAATAAAAAAAATCACTTTATTCTAGCACTCACAAGCTTGAATTTTAGCGATAGTTTTAGTTGTGCTTTTGCCATCTATAAACTGAACGAGCTTGACCTCACGAGCAATATCACTTCCAACGACCTCTTTGCCTTCATAGTCTCCACCTTTGACTAAGATATCAGGTTCAAGTATCTTGATGAGTTCGTAAGGGGTATCTTCACTGAAAACTGTTACAAAATCCACACTCTCTAATGCAGAAAGGACAAAAGCTCTATCTTCTTCATTGTTTATGGGACGGCTCTCACCCTTTAAAGCTCTTACACTAGCATCTGAGTTTAGCCCAAGGATAAGCACATCACCATAAGACTTTGCTATATCTAAGTAGCTTACATGTCCACGATGAAGTATGTCAAAACAGCCATTTGTAAACACTATCTTTTTACCCAATTTTTTAAGCCTATCTACTTGAATCTTTATCTCATCAAAACTTTTAATATGACTCTCAATCGTACCTTTGTTGATACTTGAACGGTAATGTTCTATCTCATCTATGGTAGCTGTTGCACTTCCTAGTTTCCCTACCACTACACCAGCGGCAAGGTTTGCAAACTCCAATGCAGACACAATATCTTTATCTAAAGCCAAGGAGTATCCAAGAGATGCTATGACAGTATCTCCAGCTCCTGTAACATCATAGACCTCTCTTGCTACAGTTGGTCTCATGATGAGTTTGTCTTCATAGATAGCTATCCCATCTTCACTTAAAGTGATAAGTGAGATATCTAAATGAGCTACTTTTTTAAGTATCTGGAGTGCATCTACCAAACTATTGTCATCTACAATCTTGATGCCAGATGCTTCCTCCGCCTCTTTTTTATTTGGAGTTAGAAGATAAGCTCCGCTATATTTTGTATAGTCCAAACCTTTAGGATCTACCAACACTTTTTTGTTATTGTTATTTGCTATAGTGATAAGCTCTTTTGTAAGTGCCGTAGTCAGAACACCTTTTCCATAATCCGAAAGCAATACAATATCAACACTTTTACACAGATCTCTAAAACTCTCTAAAAGTTTATCCTCTGAGTTGCTAGAGATATTTTCTTTTGATTCTTTATCGTAGCGTACAACTTGTGAGTGAGATGCTATGATACGAGACTTTTTAGATGTTTTTCTCCCATTTTGTTGAATGAGATGCGTTGTTGTCCCGATGGCACTAAGCATCTCTTCTAGCTCAACTGCAACATCATCTTCTCCAACAACAGAGAGTACACTTACCTCACATCCAAGAGCATAAAGGTTGTTAACCACATTACCAGCACCACCAAGCACACTACTTTCTCGCTCTACATCTACCACTTGAACAGGTGCTTCAGGGGAGATTCTATTGACACTCCCCCAAAGATAGTGGTCTATCATCAAGTCGCCTATGACAAGAATTTTTGGCGTTTTATTTGCCATTGTTTACCTCAACTTCATAGAGCCTTTTGATCTCTGCTAGATAAGCTTTTATCCCATCTTCCATCTCAAATTTTGGTTCATATCCTAGTGCATCTTTGGTTGCGTCTATGTTTGCTTGTGTAAAAAACTGATACTGTCCAACAAACGGGTTAGGGATATACTCTTTGCCATTGTCTATATCTAGCTCCCTTTGTAAGATAGTGACTATATCTTCAAAACTTCTTGCCTTACCTGTCCCTACATTGTAAACACCACTTTTTTTAGGCTCACAAGCTAAAATATTTGCTTGGATCACATCATCTATGTAGATAAAATCTCTCAAAATCTTATCGCTTCCCTCAAAAAGTTTTGGTGTTAACCCTCCTAGTATCTGATGCCCAAACTGCACAACCATAGAGGAAGTTTTATCTTTAAAGTACTCTCTAGGACCATAAACATTAAAATACTTCAAGCCCACTATGGATATATCCACACCCTCTTGAAGATATTTATAAGTGATATTGTCCATCATCACTTTAGAAAAACCATAGACATTATTTGGTTGTTCATACCCAACCTCAAACCTATCACTATCTCCATAAGTAGCAGCAGAAGATGCATAGATCATGTTCGCCTTATGTTTTATCGCTATTTTAAGCAGGTCTTCATAAGCATTAACATTAGTTTGTATCATCAAATCTTGTTCAGATGCGGTAGTGTCTGAGATAGCAGCTTCATGAAAAATATAGTCAAAAACATAACTATCCTCTAAACTTTTAAGTAGATCTTTATCATTTATGTCGCCACTTATCACTTTACCATGAAATCCTAAAAGATTTTTAAAATGCCCAAAGCTCTTTAAGTTTCCATTGTTCAGTGTTTCACCGCTACGAAAACTATCAAGAACAACCACAAGAGCATCTGGATAATTATCTTGAAAATAAAATGCTATGTTAGAGCCTATAAATCCAGCACCACCTGTAATTAAAATTGTTTTTTTATTAAAGTCTATATTATTATATGCCATAAGTATCTCTCAATTAATTTTTACTAATTATACTATAATATATTTCTCATATAATGAAACATATTTGAGTGCCATTTTTTTCGGGGAAAATTCTACAATATTTTTTTTTGCATTTAAAGACAGATATTCTCTTTTGTTTTTATCTTCATATAACTCAATAATCTTTTTTTCTAACAGATCAGCATTACATTTAGGAACTAATACTCCATTAAATTCATTTTCAATAATATCTGGAATACCCCCTACATCACTTGCAACAATAGGAATATTAAACTGCATCACATCCAACAGTACAGAGCCTAAACCCTCATTTCTTGATGGAAAAACAAAAAGATCAAAACAATTGATATAATCATTGACATTGTCAACAAATCCCTCAAAAGTTATATTGCAAACTCCTTTTGCTTGTTCTTTTAACATCACCTCATCATCTCCTCGACCAAGAAAGATAAAATGTAAGTCAGGATAACTATGTTCTACTCGTTTGGCGACGCTAATGAGAAAAGATTGCCCTTTATGCTTATCATCCAATGCACCTATATGACCTACTAAAAACTTATCCTTAAATCTATGAGCAATTTTTTCCGATTTGCCCTTGTTAAGTATTGCATTTGTATAAGCATCTGCAATAGCAGAGGTAGTAGCATTTGAAGAAACCCTTAAAATTTCTTTTTTTATAACGCTCGAAACTCCGATACATTCACTTGCATGAGAGTATAGTCTCGTATTAAAAAAATTAGTTTTTAAACTATTGTCAACTCTTCTTGTAACAAGATAAGGAATCTTAAGAAAAAGGTTACAAAAATATGCGAACTGAAGAGCTTTAGTCTCATGAGCATGCAAGATAGAAGAACCTCGTACTACACCTAACGAAAAAATATATGGTTTATTTATCTCGATAATCTCTAAATCTCTAGTATTTGCAAGCCTCGTGATTAATTCAGATTTTTTTCTTACTACAATTTTTTGTTTGAAACCCATTAAAGCAAGTTCTTCTATAAGCAGTTGAGTTTGGCGTTCACCTCCACGATAACCTTTTGCAAAATTAAGATGCGTTATCACCACATCGTTCTTTAAAAATTTTCTTTGCAATTTATATACCTTTTTGTGTACTTAAAAAAGCTACCATTAAAATTTGATATTGATATAACAAATCCCCTCCAACCATCAAGCAAGCCCAACTGTAAAATATATGTTTTAAAAAAAGCAAATTTTGCTTTTAAAAGGACTACTAAAAATGAACAAGTTTTTTCATCTTTAGCGGCCAAATCCGTATAGTTCATCACTTTTTGCAAAAACTGATTTATATTTGTAACTGCATTGTGTTTAAAACTATTTTTTAATACTGTATTTTTTGTATCTTGATTTAACTCTATAAACTCATGAACAATGTTCTTGTTGAAACTATAATTTTTTTTATTGTATATCCTAACCAAAAAATCTTTACCCCAACCACTATGTTTTATATGTTTCTTTAAAAAATAGTTATCTCTTTTTATAGTAAAAACTTCATTAATATTTTCAAATTTTAATGTAGATATTTCATCTAATAACTTTGGCAATATAACTTCATCGCTGTCTAAAGAAAGAATCCAATCATTTTTAGAATACTTTGCAGCACTATTTTTAGTTGAACCAAAACCTATAAACTCACCCTCTATAACTTTTACATTTTTGTACTTGGATGCTCTGCTTTTTGTATTGTCAGTAGAATTGTTTAGATATAAGATGACTTCCTCAAAAGCTACTATGCTATCCAGTGTTTCAACAATAGTTTCCTCTGCATCTTTTGCCATTATTACAACAGAAATCTTAGTCAACAACTTTTTTTCCTTTTAATCTTTTTTTAAAATTTTTAAAGTCTTTATTTTTTTGTGAATAATATATTGCTTTTTTTATAGCGTAAGATTCATCTGCATTAACTAGTTTAGCATACTCATTTACTATTGTTTTCATATCCTCATCTTTAGCCCATAGCATATAAAATGACTTTAATCTCTCATCTAATGATAATTTTTTAAAAGTCATTCTGTTTATATCAACTATTTTAAAAGTATATCCATCTTCATCTTTTTTTATAAGTATATTTCCCGGTGAATAATCTAGATGCAGTATATTTTGTTCATGTAAATCATATGTAAATTTAGCAAACTCTTTAAATACCTTTTGCTTATCTTCAAAAATTGCATTAGTTAATGGTTCTCTTATGGTAAAATCATATTTAAAGTTTTCACTTACAAAGTAGCTATCATGAATCAAGCCAAACTTATGAAACTCTATATAACCTATAGGCTTAGGTACAAACTCAATAATTTTAACACTATTGTCATAAGATTTTTTAGCTTTTGAGTCTTTGAAAAATGTATATACTAACTTGTTTATAAGATGAGGAACTTTAAATGACTTTACCACTATCTCTTTATCTTCATGCTTTATTATTTTTATTTCATTTCTTGCTTTATGTATGGAGTTTGAAGAATCTATAAAATAGTGTTTTATATTTTTAATCAAGTCAATAAAACTACTCTTAAATACTTTTAATTTCATTAAATATCTTTTCTTTTATGTACTTTATTTGCACCGACTACTACTGAATTATCAGGAACAGATTTTGTAACTACCGCATTAGCTCCTATAATACAATTTTTACCAACAGAGATATCTCCTATCAATTTTGCTCCAGTAGAAATAATTGTATTTGCTCCTACTTTTGGCATTTTATTGTCACAATTAAAGCTGCTTCCAATTGTTACACACTGATATATGATACAATCTTTTTCAATAATAACCTGAGAACCAATCACTACTGCTATTGGGTGAACAAACTTAACACTTTTATCAATTACAGCAGTATGACTTACTTCACAATGGTATTTATAATATATTCTTCTTTGAAAATATTTTCGTAAAAATTTATTTTTTCCACTGAAGTCAAGCATTAACTGCCATTCTATATTGAAATTTTTTACTGGATTATTACTAAAAAATAATTTTAGAATGTTAATTAAAGCTTTCATATCTTATCATCCTTTTTATGGTATCCAATATTTTTTCTAACTCACGAATTGTATTTAAAATATCAATAGCGATATTGTCATTATCTTCATTTGGCGTTCTATATGCATAGCTTCTAAAAAGTGCATGAGATTTTACTAAAAAGTAAATTTTATCTCTTTTGCTTTTTATCATGCTAACTTATCTTTTTTTTCATTTAATTCTTGAGCTAAAATAATAGCAGTAAATAAAGATATAAAAAACATAAAATTTTTCAAATGAAACATCCTATCTGCAAACATTGAAATAAATATTACAGATATTGCTAACTGTTTAATAAACATAATATTCTTATCTTTTATAGTTACTCCTAACATATAATAGAAAAATAATATAAGTAGAATTAATCCAGTTATACCAGTTTCCAAAAATACATCTAAATAAGAATTATGTGTATGAATAAAATATTCATCAATTATTTTACTTTTTTCAACACTTTTAGATATAGCTTCCTTCATATCACCGACACCTATACCATATAAGAAAGAGTTTTCTGGTTGTTTAAAGATATCATATACTATCTCATATGATGCCAATCTTGCACCAAGACTAGAATTATAGTTTGCATCTCCATGTAACTTATTAGTTGCTCTAAGTGTTGCTTCTATTCTAGCTTGAACTCCAGCATTTAATTTATATCCTACAAAAAATACAATAGTTGGAAATAATAACAACTGCAAAAAGTTTTTTACAGACAATTTATAAAAGCTAAACAATAGAATCAACATACTTCCAAAATAAACTACATATCCAGTTCTACCACTCGATATCACTAAATTTGTAGTCATAGTCATAAAAAACATTATATATATAATTTTTAAATATTTATTTTCAAGATACTTAGCTTGGTATAAAATCAATAGTGCTGAAAATGCGACTAGTACACTATATGGGACATGATACATAAAACCAACTGGATATCTATATATCTTAGAATATTCAGTCTGGTATAGATCAAAATAGATCAAATAAGAGATAATTTCATTCACAAACATACCAAATACAAATGCTGTAATAATATATTGTAATTGACCCTTTTTAATTATTGATGAAAAAACAATAACTGGTAATACTATGTAAGTTAACATCTTTCTTGAGTATGACAGACCCATATGAAGATCATCACTCCAGAGTAAAGATAAAAAATGCAGTGACACTAAAGCAATCAATATAATTACTATTTTATGCTTAAGTATGTATATCAAATCATCTTTATCTACTGCAAATATCCAAAGGATAACAGCTGCGGAAAAAAAATGTCTAGTATAATGGTATCCAAAAGGGATACTAAAGGCTAAACCCATGATTAGAAATATAACCAGTAACTGTAATTTATTTTTAAGATTTTTCTTCATAAACATATCATAATATATTTTCATAATTTTAATTCTTTAAACATAATAATACTATCAGGCTTAACTTTTTTATAATAGTCTTCTAAAAAGTCATTGTAATATTTTTTATTTTTTATTTTTTCATATGGTATCTTAATTACTTTAATATCTATTTCATCATATATAATTTTTAAAGTACTTAAAGCTGTAGAAAAATATGACACTATCATACGAGGATATATATTTTGTTTTAAAAAATATAATTCTATTGGAATATTTGGTTTGATTACTTCAAGTAAATTTGAATCAATAGAATCAATACTCTTTTGAAGATTTTTTGACTCTGAACGATGTGGGGTATATATTATTTTTTTATTATAAAATCGGCTAATAGCTTCTAGAACATTTACATAATCTTCTATCTCTAACACTTGAACATCATCTAATGGCTGACCTATAAAATATATATCGTTTGTTCTTTCAAGTTTAGATAAGTTATTTTTTTTCAAAAATAATAAATTATTTTTTATTACCTCAATTCCATTTACTGACTCTAAATCAAAATATGTAAATAAATTAATTTTATCTTTTATTCTAACTTTTAAACCAAAAGCTAAAAATCTTAATTCTCTAAAATCATATTTATTAAGTTTATTCTTTTTAATATAATTATTGTATGTTGCGATAGTCTCTGTACCATCATCAATATAAAAAACTTTTTCTTTACTTAAATTAGGAATCATGATTTTTTGAATCGTTCCATAATTCCCAATTATTAAATATTTATATTCATCTTTTTGTAATTTTCTAATTAATTTAACATACTGAAGCAATTTAGATTTTTTTGTACTTTCTAACCGAATAACCTTTTCCCATTTTGCCTGAGCCATTAGTTCTTCAATCTGTTGTGTATTATTATCAAGAGAATTAAAAATTAAAATCACAATATTATTAGTTAATTTAAAATGTCCTATTAATTCAATAGCATTAATTATTTGTAGTGGGGAACGAAGGATAAATAGGTTTTTCTTATTCAAAGCGTAAATCCATCATCAACAATAATATTTTGTCCATTAATATACTTACTCATATCACTAAGTAAAAAGATCAAAGTTCCTTTTAAATCACTCTTGTCTAACATTCCCTTACTAAGACACTCTTTTTTATACTTATCTAAAAAATCTATTGGCTGGGAATCATATATACCACCAGGGCTTAGTGTATTTACTTTTATATTCATACCTTTAAAGTACTTCGCCATGTACTTTGTCAGATGAATAAGCCCTGATTTTATTGCTGCATATTCTACTGGCATTGTCATTATAGTATTCTCATATATTTCAAATTTAGGGGCTACTACTCCATATATTGATGATATATTTATAATATTACCATATTTTTGCTTTTGAAAATATTTTGCAAACTGTTGAGATGTTGTAAAATACCCACCTAAATTTAGTCCAATATTCTCTACAAAATCTTCATATTCAACATCAAAAAAATGTCTTGCATAGTTTTTATTTCTAGGATATGCATTATTCACTAAAGCATCTATTCTACCATATTTATTATCTAAATAACCTATACATTTGTTTAGTGATTTTTTAGAAGTTATATCTAATTGAATAAAATCTATTTTATCATAATGAAGTTCTAATTTTAATTCATTTAAAACTTTAAATCCGAGTTCTTCATCTATATCTGCTATCACTGCTACTGCGTTTTGTTCCACTAGAGCTTTTATAAACTCTCTACCTATCAAACCAGCTCCACCAGTTATGACAATAACTTGATTATTTAACATTATCTTGACTCATTAAAAATTCTACAAATTTGTAGTCTAACTCTGTATCTATATCTATAGACCTTTCTTCTGGCATTATGTATAATCCAGTTTTCTCCAAAAAGATAGAATTTTCATTAAGTATTGTATCTCTTGTCCAAATATAAATAGAAGCATTCATATCATAACTTGCTGGAACATCTTGGCGTCTAACTACTTTATCACTTAGTTTTTTTGATAAAGCGACTTTACCTTTAGCATCAACTTCTACTAGATTAAAGTAAGGGCTTCTTCTACTTGGCATAGCAGTGATAATATTGTCATTATTATTTTCTTGTAGTTGCTTAAATGAATTTAAAATATCCTCTACATTTCTAAGTGGAGCGGTAGCATCTAAGTCTATTAGGTAATCAAACTTAGTATTATAATGCTCTTCACTTTTTACAAAAGCATCTCTAATAACATCTAATTTACCAGCAGTATCACTTGCCATCTCAGAATCTCTCTTAAAAAATATTTCTGCTCCATACTCTTTTGCTACATTAGCTATTTCATCTGAGTCAGTACTTATAACTATATGCTCAAATAGTTGGGACTCGCTAGCTTGTTCTATTGTATATGCTATTAATGGTTTAGATTTTATATGTTTGATGTTCTTATTTTTAACACCTTTTGAGCCACCTCTTGCACATATAGTGCATAATACTTTATATTTATTCACCTACAAATCCTTAAACTTGATATTATCTATAATCTCTATTGTTTTTATTCCCTCATCAAATGTACATAGTGCTTTATTCGAATCATTATCTATTATAGCTTCATGCATTTTAAAGTATGTATAATTTCTATCTTGAATATCTATTTTAACATTATTTTGATTAGCGTTTTTATCATATGTAGTAATTATATTGTTTATAACATCCGCTTCTATAGTTAAATTTTTTGTATGTATCAATAATTTTCTAATTGGTAACTTACTTATATAATCTATACTTAGATTAACGATAGTCTTTTTCTTTGTTACAAAGATAGAAGTAAATATATCATCAGAATTAATCTTTAAATCACTTATCTTAGTACTTATATATTGTAAAGACTCAATTTCACCAAATAACCATGTACTATAATCTATCTCATGACTTAAATCTCGTAAAACTCCACCGCCTTGATTTATATCTGCACTATATGATCTAGTATAATCTTGGTCTGGTCTCCATAAGGGTAAGTACTGCCCACATATTATATTTGTGCTATATACTTCTTCAAATTTTAGCATATTTTTAAGTATAGATAAGACAGGGTGAAACCTTAAATTATACGCAACAAATACTTGATTATTTAATATAAAAGTATCATATAGTTTATTATATAATGGTTTTTCTACTAATATTTTTTTATTTTTAACTTTAGAGCAAATATATTTTAAATATTCGTAATGTTTAATAGTTTCATTTGAGACAATGAAGTAATCATATATATCCAAATTTGATATTTTATTTAAATGTTTAAATGTTTTAATAGCCTCAACTTCCTGCTTTGTTACTAAGTCAATATTATCAACAACTTCTAGTTGATTTAAAATTTCAAAGTGTCGCTTACCTATCGAACCAAATCCAACTATCAGTATATTCATTATTTAATCTTTACAATTTACTATAGACAAGTAAGTTAATTTCTTTACTTCTATTAAATATTTATTATAATCAGTGAACTTATAATACATTAATTTAGCTATTCTACTTTTACTTTTTCTTTTTTTTCTATAATTATATGTTATGTTTAATAACATTGGTTTTTTTTGCTTCCATGTTGAAAAGTTATATTGAGGATATATTTTTATTTTATTGACCCTTTCAATATCTTGATATGCTTTGTATGAAATAACTAAACGACTATCATCAAAATATACTTTTTTCATCATACCATTCCATTCATAGAAGGGAGGTTTTCTACCATAACTAAGCTTATTTATAATATTGTTATTTAAGATAAATGTTGAGTTATCTTTAATCTTGTTGTTATTTTTAAAGTTCATCATAACCGAAGTCATATATAAACTATCTATTTGCCATCTATAATAATCTGATATATTTTTTCCAATAAATGAAAAAATAAGTACAAATAACAAAGATTGTCTAACAAATAAACTAAATTTAAAATATTTGGAAATCAAATCAATTCCAAAATAAAATATAAAAGCTAGTCCAAGAGGAGTTAAAAGTTGAAATCTAGATGCAAAGGTACCTACTTTAGGTAATTTAGATACAACTACATAGGGAAATACTGCCAGTAAAAACATTAAAACACCAAAAAATAACAAATATTTACTATTATCATTTAATGATAAATTTTCTTCTTTAAATTTGTACTTTTTATATACAAATAAAATCATTATAATTACTAACCAAAATGGAAGAGATATATACATAGATTGGTGAATCACATCAAATAAAGAAGTATCAAAACTTTTAAACAGATTAAAAATAATTTTAAAAATCGATGTATTTCCTACTGAATTATATCCAGCATATAGACCTGTAGGCTTATAGTATAATACTTTTATTATAAAAAAGACAATAGGTAAAACTATAAAATCAACATATCTAATAGAGAATTCTTTAATCTTTTCTAGTGACATAAGAAGTCCGTACTTTATATAGTATATATATATTAAAACTAATGCATAAAAAACTAAAATAGAATTTGTATAAAATGAAATATAAAATCCACCTAATATTATAAATCTTAAAATATAAGAATTATTTTTCAAATATTTAGTTAACATATAAAATGAAGCATAAAATATTAATAAAGGGAAGAAAAAAGGTATTATAGAT
Source organism: Sulfurimonas sp. (assembly GCA_027013295.1). Classification (GTDB taxonomy): domain Bacteria; phylum Campylobacterota; class Campylobacteria; order Campylobacterales; family Sulfurimonadaceae; genus Sulfurimonas. Next base: position 620 of record JALUXP010000112.1, on the reverse strand, counting down.
ATTGCTATTCTCGAACTAATAACTGGCATTATCAAGTAAAGTAATGTAATGTAAAAAATATCTTTTGAACTTAATTCTTTAATATTTTTCAATATAGCATTTAAAAACATACCAGTAATAAAATATGATACAAATACAAATACTCTATACCAAAAAGCACTATTGTCTAAACTAGTGAAGTACATATGAAAATAATATAATACATCATTTTTAAATTCACTAAAAAATATTTGCTTCGTCTCTGTAGTCTGATTTAATATAACCCAATCATCCCAGTATAAACCATCAAAATTTAGCAATAGTAAAGAAAAAGAAATACTATAAAGAATAAAAAATATTAGATAGTCTTTCCTAGTCGTTGTATTAGTCAAAATTAACCCTTTCTTTTTCAAAAACGAGTGGTCTGTCCAATACTTGAGTATAGATTGCTCCTACATATTCACCTATGATTCCTATAAAAAATAACATTACAGAAAACATTAGTGAACTCATTATTATCAATGGAGCTACACCAAGTGACATCGTATCCCAGTATAATAACTTAGCTATAAAATAGCCAAAGCCTATCATTAGACTTATTAGTCCAAAAAGAACACCCATAAAAATAGCCATTCGTAAAG
>JALUXP010000111.1 GCA_027013295.1 Sulfurimonas sp. | reverse complement strand
ATGAAGTACTTGACTTGCGTGCTGGATATTATGATAAATTTTACAAGACAACTAAACCCTACACTACACTTAAGTTTTTAAAGGGTGGCAAGGTTGTCAGCCACTGGGCAAAGGCTTATCGTGGTCTGGTTTTAAGAGCTGTAGCACTTAATAACATTCAAACGATGGAAGAGTTTATGGCTTTAGAAATAGAAGGTTTAGTCGTTCATGAGATTAAAACCATCAAAAACAAAACTGAAATAGTTTATAATATATTAAATTAAGGATATAGTATGCAAGACTCACAAGAATACAAAAAGAAAAAATCATTTTTTGATGGTGTTATCACCCTCTATGGGCGTAATGTTGTTTTGGAGATGCTTCAAGATGAAAACATTGAGGTACATAAGCTCCACCTCTCAAACTCTAACCAGATTGACAACACTATAAAACTCATCAACTCTCTTGCAAAATCAAGAAAAGTCAGCGTTGTGATGCACGATAAAAATGCACTCGCACGCATCAGTAAGAACTCTAAACAAGACCAAGGTGTCGCCATAGACATCATCGCAAAAACATATCAAAGTGCCGATGAGATCAAAGAACTCAGTGAGTTTAAACTCATAGCCCTAGATGGCATCCAAAACCCACAAAACCTTGGGATGATTATCCGTTCTTGTGCAGCAGGGTTTGTAGATGGCATCATACTTCCTAAAAAAAGTAGTGCCAAACTTTCACCACTTGTTGTAAAAGCGAGTGCTGGGACACTTTTTAAACTGCCTATTTATTATTGTAACTCTTTAGACGATATATTACCTGAGTTAAAAGACACTAAAATATATGCTCTGGATGCCAATGCTTCAACTGATATTTATAGTATCAGTGCATCACAAAAATCTATCTTTGTTTTAGGGAATGAGAGCGAGGGGATTAGTAGTGAAGTAAGTAAACTTTGCAACGACTCTATCTCCATCCCGATGAGTAGAGGGGTAGAGTCACTTAATGTTGCTGTCACAGCTTCACTTATAGCTTTTTTAAAATAATTTGGCTTAAACCCAAATTATGAAAGCGAAGGTGCAAAAGCTTTTGTGCTTACTTGCACGATTTGACCAACTTGGAATTGCTTTGCCTCTTTAGCATCTAAAACAACCTCTACTATCTGTTGACCGATGGCGACAACTGCTATGTAAATAATATCTGCTTTTTTTATCTCCAAAAGTTCTCCACGAAGTGAAAACTTTTGACTCCCTTGCGTTTTAAGAAGTATCTCTTTTGGAGTTCCATCGTTAATGATTTTACCATCTTCTAAGACTATCATACGAGAAGCCAATTTATATATCTCACTTGGGTCATGCGAAACCATCAGCGTTGTAGTGGCAAACTCGTTGTGTAACTTTAAAATGTCTTCTTGAAGCTGAGAACGCATTTTAGGGTCAAGTGCAGAGAGTGGTTCATCCATCAGTAAAAGTTTTGGTTTAGACATAAATGCCCTACATAAAGCAACTCTTTGTTTCTGTCCACCACTAAGAGAATGTGGAAGTCTCTTTGCAAGAGTGTTTAAACCTGTCAAACTTAAAAGATGCGCTGCTAAATTTTTATCTTTTTTTACAAAGAGAAGATTTTGTTCTACACTCATGTTAGCAAAAAGTGCATAATCTTGAAAGACAAAACCGATGCCTCTAGCCTGTGTTGCTAAAGAGTTGTGAGCATCTAAATAAATTTTCTCTGAGACTATTATCTCGCCTTGGGCATCTTCAAGACCCGCTAAAATCCTCAAAAGGGTTGTTTTTCCACTGCCACTCTCCCCAGAAATAGCAAGAAACTCCCCCTCCTTAATCTCTAGTTTCACATCTAAACTCATATCTTGCGAAATGCCATAAAGTTTTTTTGATATATCTATCTTCATCATCATCCAAGTCCTATGCGTTTGTTATGTTTTATGTTAAAACTATATACAGCCAACAGGACAACAAAACTGAGCAAGAGCATCAGAGCACTGTAGATATGAGCCTGTGAGTAGTCCATAATCTCCACCATCTCATAGATAGCAACAGAAGCTACTTTTGTCTCACCGGGGATAGAACCACCCACCATAAGCACAACACCAAACTCTCCAACTGTATGTGCAAAGGTGATGATGATCGCACTTAGTAAGGCTGGTTTTACATTTGGCAGAGCTACATACAGCAGTGTTTGTAACTTACTTTTACCTGCTACATACGATGCTTCAAGCATATTTTTATCAAGTGAGGTGAAGCCACCTTGAAGTGGTTGCACCATAAAGGGAAAAGAGTACAAACACGATGCTACTACCAAACCACTAAAACTAAACACTAACTTTATCCCAAAAACATCTTCAAAAAAAGCACCTACTGGTGAATTGTATGAAAATGCAAAAAGTATATAAAAACCTAAGACAGAGGGTGGCAACACAATAGGAAGAGAAACAACTGCTTCGATAAATGGCTTACATCGACAGCGTGTTTGACTCAACCACCAAGCAACGGGCATCGCAAAAATAAACAAAATCAAGGTTGTGAGACCAGCTAATTTAAAGGAAAGTAAAAATGGCTCAAAATCTAAACCCATCATCACCTTACTTCCAAAATAGAGAGTTCACTTGCTTTAATGAGGGCTATCACTTCATCTTCAAGCTCTAGGTTCATAGTATTTGCCGACTTTAAAGTGGTGATGCTCTCTATAAGTGCATCTCCAAATCTTAGAGTGATGCTACACAAAAGTTCCCCTTTATTAAGAGCTTCTATCTTACAGGGGAGTTGATTGGACATGCTTATCTCTCCTGAGAGATTTTTAGCCAGAGCTATACTTGTAGCCTTAACCCCGAGAGTGACTTGAGAGCCTTCTTTTATGGGAGTATTTAAACCTAGTGACATCATTCTTAGATTTTGCCCTTGTGATGCAAATGAAACAAGTGTAATATTGTCTTTTTGTTCTATCTTGATCACTTTGGCTTCTATATGATTCATCAGAAACTATACCCATACGCAAGAAAAATCTTTTTTGCTTTTTGACTTAAAATAAAATCATAAAAGGCTTTGTACTCTTGAGTATTCGTTGCTGATTTGAGTAGAACTATCCCTTGTTTGATGGGGGTATAGAGTGTTGCATCAAGTTCATAAAAATTTTCATCTTCTTTATATTGTGCCATTTTTGAACTCAGTAGAGCAGACTTTGCTACTATCCCTATATCTGCCCCATAGATAGCGTAAGAGAGAGTTTGCGATATCGACTCCCCGAAGATTAGTTTTGATTTTACAGCCTCGTAGAGTTTGGCGTTTTTAATGGCTTGAAGTGCTGCCTTCCCATAAGGGGCTGTTTTTGGATTTCCAAGAGCAATTTTTTTTATGCTTGGATCTTTTAAAAGTTCCATCCCTACGCTAAAATCTCTTTTTTTTACACTAAAAAGTGCTAAAGCCCCTTGTGCATAAACAACAGGTTTTGTCATCGCTATATTTTGAGCATAGAGTGCTTCTGGGTATTTCATATTTGCAGACATAAAAAGACCATAGGGTGCACCATGGGATATTTGAGCAGTCAATTTACCGCTACTTCCTAAAATGACGATAACCTTTGTATCTGGATTGTTTTTATGAAATTCCTCACGCAGTGCATCTATGGCATAACTTACATTTGCAGCGACAGCAATCTGAATAACACCAGCCATAAGATGCATTGTTGATAAAAATAATATCACTATGAATTTATTCATGAGTCATCCTAAAAAAGATAATCTAACTCAAAACGAGAGTCAAGATAAGAGGAAATAGCTTCTGAATTCCCAATAAAATCTCTATAGCCTAAACGAACTCTGTATTGAAATTCTGGAGTTGATTTGAGATTTTTTATATAGCCAAGATAATATAGCATGCTATCTGTTTCATCTTTAGCACTATCTCCATTCATATAGAGGACAGATGTTTGGATAAAACCATCCTTATACATCCCTTTAGAGTTTGCTCCATACACTAACTCTAAGCGGTAACTTTTAACATTTGCTCTCCAGTTGTACACACCCATAGAACGCGTATAGCCATTTGTAGGAAAGGCACGCCAAGGTGTAACCAAGTCAGACTTATTTGCTACTCCAGTATAGGCTAAGTTGATTTTAAATTTGTCAAAACGAGTCACAAGCCTAAGTCCAAGCATAGAGGAATTTAGAGAATTTTGATTTTTATAACCAGAGAGTCCTTTAAGCTTAATAGATGCACCACCAACCGCACCAGCACCGTTGTCAAACTGCTGTATATATCTCATTCCAGGACTTACACTAAAGCCACCAAAATCTATCTTGTAGTTAAGTTCAGCCATCACCTGTGCTAGAAGTTCTGGGACTACATAGGAAGAATAGTTTTGACTCAGATTCGTTATGGAATTGTTTTTCAAATCTACTAAGATAAGTGGTGCATCTGTTGGTTTCCCTGCTGCTTTTAAAGCTGTATAAGTTAAACCTTTATGCATAGCACTATCATCATTTTGTGTCCACTCGGCTCTGTTTACCCCCGAAGTGGAGTTGCTATCACCATACATAAAAACAGAATGACTCTTTTCATGATCACGAAGTTTTTGCTTTGTGAGGTAGGCTAAACTCAAGTAAGTATTTGGTATATCTTTAGTTTGCACGACAACGCCATCAAAAGTATTTGGTATCATTTTTGTGTCATTACTTTTTGCATAAAAGCTCTCTACAAGCTGACGACCTAAAGTAAGCTGAGTCTTAGAAAGTTTATAACGCATATTTGCTTGTCCAAATGCAAATAAAGAGGTTGAACCACCATTTGCGTACTTGTATCTGCTTAAAACATCCTTACCTGGTTTGAGATGCGATATACTACCTAAACGAGATGCATCAAAATAAGCTTGAGAACCATAAAGAGCAAGGTTAAAATCAAAACCATTCAAAGATGCAGACTTATAGACGAAACTCGCTCCCACTGCTGATATCAACTGTGTTTCATGGCTTGAATCTGGCTTCACATAAGCATAGTAGAAGTTGTTATTTCTAAAACGGCTATAAATCTCAGCCTCATCAAACATCCCTTTGATACTTTGAACATCTTTTTGTTTGATGTTATAGACCAACTGACCATTGGATTTTAGTGCAGATCTTACACTCTCTCTTGCATCCAAAATAGAACTAAGCAAAGCTAAGAGAAGTGTAGTAATTATCATATGAAAAAAAGTAGGGATCATAAACGCTCTTTGTATCTAAATTTTGTCTGAAATTATACCAAAGTAATTTTAGAGTAGGCTAAGTTAAGATGTCATAATCTCGTAGGGTCTTTTTATCTCCCTTATCACCTCATCAACACTCATATGACGAGACTTTCTCAAAAACTCTTTACCATCAAGAAATATAAGCACAGTAGGGATGGCAAAGACACCGAAGTGTGGAGCTATATCTTCCTCAACCGAGATGTCCACACTCTCAACTTTAAAGTCACTAAAGTTAGATTTAAGAGCATCTAAAAGTTTGGGTTTAAGTGCATGGCACACATTGCAAGTTGGTGCTGAGAAATAAACCATCACCGCCAAGTTTTCTTTGATTGTATTTTGTATATTTTTTATTGTTTGCATACGGTATTGTATACTAATCCACATTAAATTATGAAACTTGACAGTATGCCATCTAAATCTTGTTTTTGGAGATAAGTGCCTCTCCATAAATACGCTATAATTCCAAAAAAGTTTATTGTTGCAAAGGTTTAGAATTGTTTGGCTTACAAAAAATATTATTTATCTTTTTATTTATATCAGCTATTATCAATGCATCAAGTTTCAATACAAAACAGATTCAAGAAGATTTTTACAATAAAGTTTTTCTTGAACCACTCTACAATAAATACTATGTGAAATCTTTAGAAAAAGCATGTAAAGATAAAGGAGAAAAATGTTACGGTCTTCGCCTTTTCAATTTTAAGCAAAAAAAATATGTTAAAAATGCGATTAAAAAGCGTAATGCAAGATTTATTTTAGATGACAAATACATAACGCAACTGCAATTGCACATTCGCAAAGAGATATATCGTCTTACTTCATCCCAGTTTATCACTGCAGTTGATCTATCAAAACAAGTTTTTTTACTACTTCTTTGGAACAATGACACAAAAACACTTGAACCTATTGGTTTTGACTTTATTTCTAGTGGAAATATGGAGAGGGAAAAAGAGGTCAAAAAAGGTGATGACCATTACCTGAAAACGCCAACAGGTTTTTTTCCAATAGTTAGTGGATGGCGTTCTAAAGGAAAAATATATGATGATAACTATACGATGCCTTATGGCAAAAAAGATAGATTTGTATTTTTCTTTGGGGTACAAAAAAGTATAAGGTACAACACTTTTAAAAATGGCAAAAAAATAAAAAATAAAAAAGACTACAAACTCATCACAGACAAATTAAACTTCGCAATTCACACACATATATCTAAAAAACCTTTTGGCATTCCTGCCTCTCATGGGTGCATAAGAATGAGTAACGCTCTCAACAAATTTCTCGATAACAACCTTGTATTTTTTAAGCATCTTTACAAAAATGGTTCATGGATTCATCCCTATAAAAAACCACCTAAAAATCCAAAAAATTATAAATTAGCAGGTGAGTATATGCTCATTATTGACAAACTCTAAGTTTCTTACTAATAATTTAAAAACTCTTTCAGTGAATCACTTTGAGATTGCCCATGCGAGGAGGAGATATCAAGCGTCTTTTTATCTGCGTTGACATGACAATCCACACAAGTTTGAATCACATCATGTTGCCTTACATTTGCTCCATTTATCTTAGACATAGGATGACAAGAAAAGCAGTCATCCCCACACTCCGCCATAGCATTTGGCTCAGCTGAATGGCACTTAATGCATCCGAGCATGGGTTTGTGCCGAGTATCAGTCTCTATCGTAGGGAGAAGTTTTGGATGACAAGTAAGACAGTCTCCTGTACACGCAAACAAAGAGGAAACAAAAAATAAAGAGATAAATATATATTTCATAAACATATTATATCTTTCATATCTTAGGAGATACTAACATCTACCTCACCATCTTTCATATCAAAAAGAACTTTTGCACCTTCTTCTATTTTACCCTCAAGAATCAAGTCCGCCAATCTATCTTCAACGATCTCATAAAGTGCTCGTTTCAATGGTCTTGCACCATAAACTGGGTCAAATCCTGCCTCTGCGATATACTCAGATGCACTAGCACTCAAACTTAACTCTATATCACGCGTAGCTAGTTTATCTGCTATCTCTTTAAAAAATATATCAACAATACCTCGGATATTATCTTGTGAGAGTTCATTAAACACAACAATATCATCAAGTCTATTGATAAACTCTGGTTTAAAAGCACTTTTCACCTCATCTTCTTTGATATTTGATGTCAAGATAATGATAGTATTTGTAAAATCAACTGTCACCCCTTTGTTGTCCGTCAAGCGTCCATCATCGAGCACTTGGAGTAGGATATTGAAAACATCTGGATGTGCTTTTTCTACCTCATCAAAGAGGATTACACTATATGGTTTTCTGCGTACAGCTTCGGTGAGTTGTCCACCCTCTTCATAACCCACATATCCAGGTGCAGCACCTACAAGGCGAGAAACAGATGCTTTATCCATATACTCACTCATATCTATGCGTATCATTGCATCTTGAGAGTCAAATAAGAATTTTGCTAGTGTTTTTGCTGTTTGTGTTTTACCAACACCAGTTGGTCCTAAAAATAGGAAACTACCTATTGGTCTCTGGCCATCAGAAAGTCCAGCTTTGTTTCTTTTAATCGCTCTGCTAACAGCGAAAGTTGCATCTCTTTGTCCCACGACCTCTTTATCTAACTCAGCTTGAACATGGAGCACTTTTTGTTTTTCACTCTCTAACATTTTGTTGACTGGTATATTTGTCCATCTTGAGATGATACTCGCTATAGACTCTTCATCTACACTATTTTTAAGTAAAGTACCCTCTTTTTGCAACTTATCCCAGTTTTTATTAATGCTTTTCTCCTCTTCTATAAGTTTAGGAATCTCCCCATACTCTATCTCAGCAGCACGGTTAAAATCAGAACTATTTTTAGCACTTTGTGCCTCGCGTCGTTTTGATTCTATCTCTAATTTTATGCTTGATATTTTATCAAACACATCTTTTTCTGTTGCAAATTGTGCTTCTAAATCACGCACTTTTTCATCTACATCTGCTAACTCTTTTATGATCTCTTCTAGGCGTTTTTCATTTGCTGGAGTGCGTTCCATCTTGAGGGCTTCTTGTTCTACATGAAGCTCACTACTTTTTCTTTTTGCAGCACTGAGTGCATGAGGTTCACTCTCTATCTGCATCTTAAGCTCAGCTGCAGCTTCATCAATAAGATCTATCGCTTTATCTGGTAAAAATCTATCTGCAATGTATCTGTCACTCAACTTTGCAGCAGCTACAAGTGCACTATCTGTGATGGTTACATTGTGGTGCGTCTCAAGTCTCCCTTTGATACCACGAAGAATCTGCAATGATTGATTTACCGTTGGCTCATCTAAGTTAATAGGTAAAAATCTTCTTTGAAGTGCAGCATCTTTTTCAAAATACTTTCTATACTCTTTGAGTGTTGTCGCTCCAATAGTATGAAGTTCACCACGAGCAAGTGCAGGTTTCAAGATATTTGCTGCATCCATACTACCCTCTGATGCACCAGCACCTACAATGGTATGAATCTCATCTATAAAGAGGATAATGTTACCACTCTCTTGTACCTCATCTATAACAGCTTTAAGTCTGTCTTCAAACTCACCTCTGTATTTTGCACCAGCTATGAGTGCGCTCATATCAAGGGCTATTAACTTTTTATTTTGTAGTGATGTTGGAACATCATTATCTGCAATACGCTGTGCTAAACCCTCAACAAGAGCAGTTTTACCAACACCTGGTTCACCAAGTAACATAGGATTATTTTTAGTTTTACGGATAAGTATCTGCATCATACGACTTATCTCTTCATCACGCCCTATTACAGGTGAAAGCTTTCCATCATGTGCCTGTGCTGTTAAATCAATCCCGTATTTTTCTAAGGCTTCATGTGTCTCATCTGCACTTTGAGAGTCAACTTTTGCACCTCCACGAGAGGCTTCTATATTTTTTGCTAACTCATTAATATCTATATATTTTTTAAAAATACTACTAAATGGTTCACTGTTTAAGTTTGCAAGTATATAAATATCAACTGCTAAAAAACTATCACCATTTTTCGTCATCAAACCTGCCCCACTCTCAAGTGTTTGGATAAATGTACGAGATAGTTTTATGTTCTCTTTATTTACAGAAGAAGACTTAGGAAGTTTTTGGGCTAAACTTCGCACATCTAATTCTATCGCTGTTTTATCTATATTCATTTTGTTAAACATCTGATTGAGAACAGAGTTTGAGTTAGCTAAAAGTGCCCAGATAAAGTGTAAAGACTCAACCTCCTGATTCTTATTGTGTAGCGCTAAAGATAATGCAGATTCTATCGCTTCTGTCATATTATGTGTTAATTTTTCAAATATATTATTGTTCATTGGAAATCCTTTTTTGTTTAATTTCAATATTATAGCAAGTTGAGTGTATGATTGTCAAGTTATCTTAGTCTATAGGCAATATGATAGATTTTACTTTATTACTATATAATTACAAATCTAAAAGGGATACTGAGGAAATTTAATATATGTTGACAGTAACGCAAGCACTAAAATCACGCTCATCAAAAAGAGCATACCTACCAAAACCTGTACCAAGAGATATCCAAGAGAAGATCTTAGCAGCAGCAGCTATGACTCCAAGTGGGGCAAATATGCAACCATGGGTAACCTATGCAATCAGTGATAAAGCAACACTTGACAAAGTTGGAGGCGCTATCATAAAAGCGATGGATGAAGGTGTCATCAATGACCAATTTATTCAGTATTATCCAGTAAACTGGACAAATCCATACAAAAAAAGACGCATAGTTACTGGTTCTGGACTTTACAAACTTATGGAAGTTGATAGAAAAGATGATGCAACGCGTTTAGAGATGTGGAAAGACAACTTTAGATGGTTTGGTGCACAGACTGTCTTTTTTGTTTTTACTGACAAAGCAAACATAGATGGAGCAGAGGGTTTACTCCTAGACTGTGGTGCTTATATGCAAAGCATCATGCTTCTAGCACGAGAATACGATCTACACACTTGTCCTCAAGGCTCTACAACTGAGTTTGGAAAAATTATAGCAAGAGAGCTCAATGTTCCTGATAATCTTGCACTGCTTTATAGTATAGTGATAGGTTATCCTGATGAGGATGCAAAAATCAACTCCTACCAACCTAAGCGTGTTAATTTAGATGAAAGTGTTACTTTTATTTAGAGATGTCTTTAAGAGAGTTTTTTTTTCATATCGCAATTTCATACTCATATTACCCGTAACCCCACCACTATGGATATATAAAACTTTCTCACTTGTTTGAGCAAGTAAGCATTCCCACATTGATGGAGCATAAAGCAAGTCAAATTCTATTCCAGCTTCAAGTGTTTTTTTATACATTTTGTAAAAATTTTCATAAGGTTTTGCAAAATGATACTTTTTTTTAGGTTTTAAAATCACAAGGTTTTCTGGCAAGGCATGACACAAAGAGAGCATCTGAGATTTCAAATACTCTTCATCCCCAACACATGGAGTTGTATAAACTCTATAGTGAGGCAGATTTTGCGCTAAAAAAAGCGCTGTTGTGCCTGTTCCAGAGGGGGTGGCTAGTGACTTTACTTGGGGATTTTGCATCTCTAGTTCATCAGCTAAAACTTTCAATCCGGCTTTTGCTTCATCTATAGCTCCACCTTGGTCTATAACAAAAGAAGTTTTATCAAGGTTGAGTTGCAAAGAGGGTATAAACTCTTTATACAATCTATGTTCAAGCTCTATATGTTGCATACCAAGAGACTTTGCAAGAAAATAATTGCCTATTTTTTCCTCTTTTTGAACAGCAGATATTGGCTTTGAGTAGTACACAAATTCCCAATCTTTTTGCTTACACAATGCTGCTATAGCAAGCATTGCATTGGATTGTGTTCCACCATAAGAGATGATTTTTTTATAGTGATGCTTTGGGGTGTTTAAAAGAGTATGAAGTTTACGAAATTTGTTTCCAGCTAGATAGACATCAACTAGGTCATCACGCTTGACAAGAAACTCTCTCCCCTCCAAAACAAAGTTAGAGATGGGAGTTGGAGACATCTATTTGATAGTAGCTTTATTTTTAAGTGCTAACATTTTTGCTTGCATTACAGATTTGAATTTTTCCATTTTTAAACGCTGTTCAATAAAAGATTTCACTTCAGTAAAGGCTCTTGTTTTACCCGCTTTTTTATCTTCTAGGTAGATTATATGATACCCAAACTGAGTTTTTACAGGAGCAGAGACAGTTCCTACTTTCATAGAAAATACTTTCGCATTAAATTCTGGAACCATTTGACCTTGTGAAAAGAAACCTAAATCTCCACCTTTTGGTCCACTTGGTCCTGTAGATTTATCTTTTGCAAGTTGGATAAACTTAGCCTTAAGAGCATCACCTTTTAAACCTTTGAGTTGTTTTTCAATAGCTTTTGCTTCAGCCTTTGTCTTCACTAGGATATGACGAGCATGTACAGACTCTTTTTCATTAAACTCTTCTTTGTTTTCATCATAATATTTTTTTAACTCTTTTGGAGAGACTTTAATCTTGTCTAAGAGTTGTTTTTGCCATACTTGGATTGCAAGTTCTTTTTTTACTCTCTCTTGAACTTTTTTATACTCATCTTTAAATTGTTTAGAGTCCATAACACCTGTTTTTTTTGCATCACCATAAATCAACTCTTTTGCAACTAACTGCTCTAGCACCTGCTGTCTAAATTGTTGTTGCTTCTCAGGTGGCACTTGATTAAATCTTCCTTGAGTTGCCTGCATAAGTTCTGAGTTTACCTCTTGGTCTGTAATAGCTTTACCATTTACCGTAACAAGAGTTTGAGCCATCACCAATGTTGATAAAACAGCTAAGGATATAACTACTTTTGTAACTATTTTCATATAAAGTCCTATGTTTAAATGTGACAATTTTAGTAGTATTTAACTAACGGTTAATTAACAGACTTAATTTTAGTGTAAACTTTCACTATGAAAAAAGCAACAAAGATAGAAATAAAAGAGATTCACCAAAGGTTTATAGACAGATATAGGGATGCTCAAACTGAACTAAAGTACAAAAATGCTTATGAGTTAGTTGTAGCAGTTGCCCTTTCTGCACAATGTACAGACAAGAGAGTCAACCTTATCACTCCGAAGTTTTTTGAGGCATATCCAGATACAGATGCACTAAGTTGTGCAAACCTAGAAGATCTCAAAGCCTTGCTAAACTCCTGCTCATTCTTTAACAACAAAGCAAAAAACCTTCTTAACATGGCACAACGGGTTGAAGATGTCTTTTGTGGTGAGATACCAATGAACGAGAAAGACCTCCAATCTCTTGCTGGAGTTGGACAAAAAACTGCCAATGTAGTGATGATAGAATATACAGGAGCAAACTTAATGGCAGTTGATACCCATGTATTTCGTGTCTCACACCGCCTTGGTTTAAGTGATGACAAAACTGCTATTGCGACTGAAGCAACCTTAGTAAAGAAATTTAAAAACAATCTTCACGCTTTACACCAAGGGATGGTTCTTTTTGGTCGTTACATCTGCACAGCTAAAAGTCCTAAATGTGATGAGTGCTTTTTAAATGATCTTTGTAAAACAACAAAAACTTTTAAAGTATAGATATTTATGCTAAAATTACCCCACAAAAAGGGAGGACACCATGAAATTTGCAGACCCAAAGAATGACTTAGCATTTAAAAAGATATTTGGTGACATTCACCACAAACACATCCTCATATCTTTTTTAAACAGTGTTTTAGATTTTCAAGATGAAAGAATTATTGTCGATATCTCTTTAGCAAACTCCTATCAGATCCCTAAAATCCCAGAACTCAAAGAGACCATCTTAGATATCAACGCTACCAATCAAAAAGGGGAGAGTTTCATAGTAGAGATGCAGAAAAAAGATCTTGGTAACTTTACTAAACGGAGTCTCTACTATACCTCTAAAGCCTATGTATCTCAACTCCCTAAAGGAAAAGACTATACATCACTCAAAAAAGTCTATTTTATAGGGATTTTAAATTTCAACATATTTGAAAATAAAAACTATATATCAAGACACCTCATCATCAACCAAGAGACAAACAAACAAGATCTTGATGACTTTGAGTTTAGTTTTATAGAGCTTCCAAAGTTTACTAAAGAGCTTCAAGAGATAAGCACCTCTTTAGACAAATGGATATACTTTTTAAAACATGCACAAGATCTTAGACTCATACCAAAAGAGTACAGCACCATACAAGAGTTCAAAGATGCCTTCGATATAGCCACTCAAACCACTTGGGACAAAAAAGAGCTAGAGGTCTATGAGTATATCTCTCTCAAAGAGTTTGATGAATTCAATGCACTCAAAACTGCAGAACGCAAAGGGATGGAAAAAGGGATGGAAAAAGGGATGGAAAAAGGGATGGAAAAAGGGATGGAAAAAGGGATGGAAAAAGGGATGGAAAAAGGGATGGAAAAAGGTTTAGAGGAAGGCTTACACAAAGGCATCAAAACGGAAAAGATCGAAATAGCTTTAAAAGCTTTAAAACAAGGATTAGATGCAGAACTGATCCAAGCCATCACTGGACTAACGGAGAAAGAGATAAAAAATTTAATCTAAGGAACATTTTTTGCTCAATATCACCATAAAAATAATACTTTTGCTTATCCTCCCATTAACTGCACTCAGTTTTACAGGCGATATCAACAAGGATGGCATCTCAGTAAAAGACTATGGTGACTGCGAAGAGTACTACGATCTGCAAGGTTACTACCATAAGGAGTGTGGCAAAGAAGATATCATCATCTACAAATTTGCAGGCGGTATCAACAAGCATGACATCTCGGCAAAATACTATAGCGACTGCGAAGAGTACTACGATCTGCAAGGTTACTACCATAAGGAGTGTGGCAAAGAAGATATCATCATCTCCAAAGAGATAAAGAAAACTTTAAAAAAACCAGAGGAAAAACCTAAGGGGAATTAGGCTACTTTATAGCTATAAAAGTAGCAAAGTTTGCCCAGCGTGAGATAAGCTCACAATGGCTAAAACCATTATTTTTAGCCATTTGAATATTTTCCTCTTCACTATAAGGGATCAAGATGTTTTCTAAAGCCTCTCGTTTTTGTGCTATTTCAAACTCACTATATCCATTATATTTTTTAAAATCATAATAAAACTCTATAAGTTCTTTATTTAACTTTGCATGGTGTGAAATTATCTTTTCACTAAAGATAAATACTCCATCTTTTTTTAATGCATCGGCTATTTTTTTAACTAATTTTTCGCGAACAAGTGGACGAATAAACTGTAGAGTATAATTACTCACAAAGACACTTGCCTTTTTATAGTCATACTTTAAAATATCACCATTAATGAGATCTATATTTGCACCAAAGGCATCAGCCTTTTTTCTAGCTTGAGAGAGCATCGCTTCTGAATTGTCAAGGCCTATAAGTTGTGCATCTTCTGTTTTTTTTGCAAGGTTGATGAGTAGAGATGCAGTGGAACATCCAAGGTCATAGAGAACACTACCATTTTCTAAGTTTTTGAGAACAAAAAACTCAGTAATCTTTTGTGATTCTTCATAGTGAGGTACACTACGCAAGAGCATGTCGTCAAAGACTACTGCTACCTCTTCATCAAACTCAAACTGTTTTTTTATCGATTTTGTAAATACTTTATCATTCATAACAGAAATTTTATCTAAATTATTATAAGATACCTCATGACATTTGACACACAAACCATAATGATGGTATTTTTTATCTTTTTAGTAGCAATAAGTTTCTATAAAATTCGCCAGTTTTTACCACAAAAACAGCTTCACGATGATGACACAACAGAACAAGCACAAAAAAAACTACAAATCATCGCAATAAAGGTAATACAAGAAAATGAAAATATTACTCAAGTTGAACTTTATGAAGCCATTATCAATCATGATGAGTTTGATAAAGAACACTTTTGGAGATTTAACCAAAACAAATCAAATCAACTGCTTAAGTCTCTTCACATAAAAGGGCTAGTATCTCATTCTCAATAAAATAGCTGTGCATCTATTATTTTCAGAGACTTAATGGTCTTATTGTTAAAGATAGATTCAACTTTAAGACTGAGTATTCAGAATTAAAAATTTATCACTAATAATGATAAAAAATATCTAGATTTTTTTATCTCGCACAAGATAGCAATAAACTAAAATTTAATTTCTATCCATCGCGTTTAAATCTTTAAAGGCTTCTACAACTCTATCAACCAAAGTTTCTTGTCCAGCACGAAGCCATTTTCTAGGGTCATAGTATTTTTTGTTTGGTTTATCTTCACCCTCTGGATTGCCTATTTGACCTTGGAGGTAATCGTGGTATTTTTCTTCATACGCTTTGACACCTTTCCAAGTAGCCCATTGTGTATCTGTATCTATATTCATCTTGATGACACCATAACCAATCGCTTCTTCTATCTCAGACTTTTGGCTACCGCTTCCACCATGAAATACAAAGTTTACTGGTTTTTCTAAAGTTTTGAATTTTTCTTCTATAAATTTTTGGGAATTATCTAAAATTTTTGGAGTAAGAGTTACATTGCCCGGTTTATATACTCCATGTACATTTCCAAATGATGCGGCAATAGTAAAGCGTGAAGAAACACTCATAAGTTCTTCATAAGCATAAGCTACATCCTCAGGCTGTGTATATAAAAGTGCATTATCTACCTCAGTGTTGTCAACACCATCTTCCTCACCACCCGTACAGCCGAGTTCTATCTCGATGCTCATACCAATTTTTTCCATTCTTTTTAAGTATGCTTTACAAGTAAGTACATTTTCAAGAAGGGTTTCTTCTGAAAGGTCTAGCATATGAGAGGAAAAAAGTGGCTTTTGATTTGTTTTATAATACTCTTCACTCGCTTCTATGAGTGCATCTATCCAAGGAAGCAGTTTTTTTGCTGCATGGTCGGTATGGAGTATGACAGGTACACCATACGCTTCAGCCATCATATGAACATGGATAGCTCCACTTACCGCACCGATGGTAGCTGCTCTCTCGTTTTCATTACTCAAACCTTTTCCAGCATAGTAAGAAGCTCCACCATTACTAAACTGTATGATAACTGGAGAGTTAACCTGAGCAGCAGCCTCAATAACTGCATTGACAGAGTCTGTACCTACTACATTAACCGCAGGTATTGCGAAACCATTTTCTTTTGCATATTGATACACTTTTATTACATCATCACCAAACAATACACCAGGTTCAACGATACTTAAAATACCTTTACTCATAGATACACCTTAACATTTAATATGTGCAATTATACTAGAGTGTTCTTTTAATACAACTTTATGAATAATATTTATGTTAAAATAAAGAAAAAGTTTGAGGTAGTGATGAAATTAACCGTTGAAGAGTATTCCAAAAAATTTAAGATGAGCAAAGAGATGGTTCACTCAAAGATAAAAGCAAAAAAACTCGACTATATCATCGAAGATTCGCAAACATTCATCCTTCTAAAAGACCCACAAAGAAAACAGGTAAAAACTGTTTCCACCCTTTCTAGGGAAAAATCCACAACTACTGTAGCAACTATTCTTGCTCTTTACAAAAGAGAAAATCATTATCTAAAACTAAAGATTAATCAACTCGAAGAAAAGGTAGATAAACTCATAAACGACAAAGAACAGATGCTTCGAGATGAAAGGGATAAAATAGAGCAAATCTATTCAAATAAAGATGAACAACTCCAGCATATCCTTGAACTCATCAATGCAAAGATGCAACATGAACTCCAACAAAATGAAGATATCTTAGAAGTTGAACATAAAGAGTATGAGCAAATCACTGAACTCAAATCATACTTAAAAACACTAGATTTAAAGCAACAACAAAGAAGAGCCATCAGAAAAAGATTTGAAAATGTCGCAAAAAAAGATATAAGAATAATTGAACAAAATGGAAAACTTTATTTAGATTTTACCAGATATGATTACAGTGATTTACTAGCTCTGTAAGTGCCTCTCAATGATGAAACCTAGAAAAATAAAAACAAGAAATATTCTAAAATCACTGCAAAGGTATGCACAAGACAATGCAGTCTCCGTTGATATTCTTGATTTTAATTTACTTAAGATTGAAACGCATATCAAAACAATACAAGATAAAGAGTTTTCTTATTATAATGAAGATATAAGCAAGGCTTACGAATACGATGAACAGATCATTAATGAACATGTACAATTCAAACAACTCTATATTGTAGAGATATTTAAAAAAACAAATAAAAACATCCAACTAAACTATAAAGTTCAATATGATGAGTACAACACTGATGTAGATATAATCCTTTCAAAAACTTCCATTATACCTTACGAAAACTATAAGGCAAAAGATCTATACCAACTGCTTCTGAGTGAATTTGACAAAATTAAAGCTAAAGAGGGAATACTGCTTAACCTCTTCGATGAGCTTTATATTCATAAACTCAAGGCTTTTACAAAACATATCTTGGATAAAAAATTCATAAAGTCACTCAAACTTCCCTTGATTCGTGCTATCCATCCAAATATTACACAAAAAAGCAAACTAATTATGCACTATGAAAAGAACAAGAATAAGTATGGCATCAGCGAAGTAGATGTAGGTGCTATTATTATGGAATATATCAAACCTATATTTGGCTCAAATGGGCTCAATGCCTTTGGTGAGATTATAGATGCTGCCTCATATAACAATGCAAAAGATTATAATAAAAGTATAGATTTGCAAACTATTAAGATCGAACAAAATGATAAAAAGAAACTCTATATAGCAAAAGAGAAAGGTTATATTAATGTTGAAGAGGATGGAATATCTATTGACCATAAAATACGAATGCAGAAAATTTCACGAACACAAGAGATATTAGCCAATAATGAAGCCAACAATATTGAAGTAATTTTAAGAGAGCACGATTCTACTAAAGATGGCATTGGGGAGGGTGTTGAACTTACAAGTGAGACTATTCATGTAGAAGGCTTTGTCGGTTCTAACTCGATGCTCAATGCAACAAATCTTTTTATCGATGGAGCGACACATCAAAAGTCTAAACAATTTGCAAAATTTGCAACTATCAATAGACATAAAGGAACACTTCGTTGTCATAAAGCAGAGATAAAACTCCTTGAGGGGGGAGAAGTTCATGCAACAACTGTAAATATCGACTCCTGTCATGGAGGCAGTGTCTATGGAGAAAATGTAAAAATTAAAAATGTGAAAAACAAAGTTAAAATCTACGCTTCTAACTCCATCAAGATAGATTTAGTGAGTGGTGAAGATAATTTCTTCACAATCGACCCAAAAGCAATCCCAATACTCGAAAAAAGAATAGAATATATAGACAATGATATAGAAGACCTTAAATTTGATTTGGAAGAAGCTCAAAGGCATCATCCAGAAAAAGTTAAAAACATAGAGGATCAAATACATAGACTTAAAAATTCTAAAGATCTGATATACAAGTCAGTTTATAATGCTTCCATAGAAATCCTCAAACCACTCAGAGGTCTTAACACCGTGACATTTGTTCTAAAAGAAAACCTGAATATTTCTTATAAAACTCAAGCAGAAAAATATGATGATTTTTACTTAGAGGTGTCCAATGAGATAGTAACTCTCAAACCTACAAAAAAGACCCTTAAACTTTCTTAAAAAAATTTCTAAATAATACACGGAAAACCGTGTGTTAAATGATATAAACTACACTCAATATAATTTTTATAATATATAATATGTAATTACTCACATATTATAATCAATTATATGTATATTTAAGTTTATATTCCGTATAATCCACAAATGCAAATCAAAGATCTCTTTAATATTCTTCACAACTCTCTTGAGTCGCAAAAAAATGGTGCAAAAATATCTTTAAAAGATATGGCTAAATCACTAGGTATATCTATGCGAACATATCAGGATTGGAAGTTAGGACGAGCAAAACCGCAGGCAGCTGCAGTTGTCATAAAAATGCTTGGTCAACTAGATGATGAAGAGATCATACGAGCTGTAAGAAAAATTAATAAACTACAGGACTAAAAATGGGTACACTCTCTTCAAAAGAACGACAAGCTTTAGAGGATATATTTTCATCAATCAGTAGTAGAAATAGAAATGATAACATTATACAACATACTGTTGTCCCCTTTATGAAACTACTCAAAGTAGCTAAAATAGGGGCTAAAAAGAGTAAGTTTCATAAATTTATACTTATTTTCTCTAAAAAGAAGAAAAGTTTAAGCAAATAAATAATAAAGTGTCTTAGCTGAATTATTTAAAGTAACTGCCTAAAGTAACTTTATAAATAATTTCGGAAAAATTTTATTAATTCAAGGGTCGATTTATGAATAAAGCGGAGTTCGTTGCACTAGTTCAAACTAGCGGTGAGTATAAAACAAAGATAGAAGCTGAAGCAGCTATTAAAGCATTTACAGATGCGGTTACAACTGCACTTGTAAAAAAAGATGATATTTCTTTAGTAGGGTTCGGTAGTTTTTCTGCTGGATTACAAAAGGGTAAAAGTGGTAAAATTCCTGGTACTGATAAAACTTACACTACTCAAGATAAAATGGTTCCTAAATTTAAAGCTGGTAAAGGTCTTAAAGATCGCGTTGCAGCTGGTGAATAACACCTCTGATTGTCGCTACTTTATGCGACAATCAAGCATCCTTTCCTTATGAATTTTAATTTTTTTGCCTCTTTATTTGATAAACAGTCAAAAAAGTCAAAACAATCTATCCTCTCTTGTAAAATCATAGATTTATTGCGACTAATCTCTCAAAAAAACAACTTTTACTTTTTTAAAAATCTAAGTCTCGCTCATGAAAACAAAAGCATTATCATACCTTTACTTATATTTGACCCCCAACGAGGAATCTATCTTTTTGAATGTAAAGAATGGTCTTTTGAGATGCTCAAACTTGCTAAGATACAAAACTCTTCTCATGCACCTCATGCAAACAATACTCTAGCATACGACAATATACGAGATCTCATCAAAAAAAAACATCCTAAGATTAAGATATTTAATTTTCTTCTCACTCAAAATTTAACTTTTGAAGAGTATGACAATCTCCATTTTGATGTACAGACTTATCTTCCCTATGAAAGAATGATTTTTAGTGATTCAACTCAAGAAGAGATACTCTCAAAATTTAACGATTGTACACCCATAGATGATTCAATGCCACAAATAAATGAGATATTAGAAAAGATTTTTTCTCAGTACCTTATCTCTCATCAACAGATAAAAGATATAAAGTTTATACAAGCACACCCCATAGCAACAGCTATGCAACTCATTTCAACTCACTCTGAACATAACCTTAACGAGACTATAGTGTGCATCTCAAATCGTTTACATAAAATAAATCTAGAGGAAGATTTAAAATTTTTTGTTAAAGAGAATGCCCATGTTGTTTTAAGTGACTATGAGACTCTCTCTACAAAAGAAGCTGACATCATTATCCTCCTTGATGTAGATGAAGTTGATGAGCTTCAACTCCAAGATGCTCTTAGTATCGGAAAAAACCTTATTTATATTATTTATGAGTCAAAGTGTGATAAAATTACAAACTTAAAAAAAATACTTCAAGGAAAAAAATGAAAAAAATATTGCTAATTATGGCTCTAACCTTAAGCTTATTTGCTCAGATGAAACACCAAGATGTGGTCTTTGAAACAACACAAGGTAAACTTGAGTTTGAACTTTATCCCGATGTTGCTCCACTTGCTGTTGAAAATTTTATAACACATGTTAAAGAGGGCTACTACAATCATGTCGCCTTTCATAGAATCATTCATAACTTTATGATTCAAGGTGGAGATCCTACTGAAACTGGCAGGGGTGGAGAGAGTATCTGGAAAAAAGATTTTAAAGATGAGTTTAAAGACAAAACATTTAGTAAAGCGGGCGTTTTAGCTATGGCAAATCGTGGTCCTGCTACAAATGGTAGTCAATTTTTTATCACGACAGCACCAACTTCATGGCTCAATGGAAAACACACTATTTTTGGGCATATAACGCCAGAATCACTTGCTACACTCAACAAGCTTAACGATGTTGCAACGCTAGGTCATGCTGGTGGTGATAGACCTTTAGAGCGTCAAGAAATCATCAAGGCTTATCTTATAAAAAGGAAATAGATGGAAATTTCAACTATAGAAAAACTAGAGCGTGAAGCATTAAAAAAGAATGGTACTGATTTTATCCGCTTAGGTTTTGCTCTTTTTTTTATGATTGGAGTTTTAACATTTAGTTTTCTAGATAATGGCGGTGTTTCTAACAATATGTTTTTAGCTATTGCAGCACTTATTGGTGCTTATATGGCTATGAACATAGGAGCAAATGATGTAGCTAACAATGTAGGTCCAGCAGTTGGATCTCGTGCTATGACTATGGCTATGGCTATTGTTATAGCAGCAATATTTGAAGCTGCTGGTGCACTCATCGCTGGTGGTGAAGTTGTCAAAACCATCAAAAAAGGGATCATCGACATCTCTGCATTTGGTGGAAATCCCGATCCATTTATTTGGGCTATGATGGCTGCTCTTTTAGCTGCCGCCTTATGGCTTAATTTTGCAACTGCAATGCGTGCACCTGTATCTACAACACACTCTATTGTTGGTGGTGTTATGGGAGCTGGGATTGCTGCCGCTGGATTTAGCATTGTCTCTTGGTCAACCATGGCAAAGATTGCTGCTTCATGGGTTATTTCACCTGTTTTAGGAGGAGTTATTGCAGCAATCTTTCTTTATTCCATCAAAAAGTCTATCCTTTTTAAAGAAGATAAAATACAAGCGGCTAAAACATATGTACCTTTTTTTGTTGCCATTATGTCTTGGGCATTTGTAACATATCTTACACTAAAAGGTCTTAAAAAGATTTGGCCACAGGTGGTTGAAATACTTAATTTTATCCCATTAGTAACACTAGAGATGACGAAAAAACCTAGCTTTACTACTGCACTTATCCTTGGTGGTGCGGTTAGCATTATTGTGTATCTGTTTGTAAAAACTAAAATGGCTAAGAGCATCACTATGCTTGAGAACAATAAAGCATCAGTCAATACCCTTTTTACTATTCCACTGATCTTTTCTGCGGCACTTCTAAGTTTTGCTCATGGTGCTAATGATGTAGCAAATGCTATAGGTCCCTTAGCTGCTATCAACGATGCAGTGGTCAACGGTGGCATCTCTTCTAAAGCTTCTATCCCTTTATGGGTTATGGGCGTTGGTGCACTTGGTATCGCTTTAGGGCTAGCACTCTATGGACCTAAACTGATACGAACCGTTGGTTCAGAGATAACAGAACTAGACCAGATAAGAGCTTTTTCCATAGCCATGGCAGCCTCTATCACTGTTATCATCGCTTCTCAACTTGGACTTCCAGTAAGTTCAACTCATATTGCTATTGGTGGTATATTTGGTGTTGGTTTTTTAAGAGAGTGGCTCCATCTACGAGATGATGGCAACTCCATAGAAGAAGATAAAGAGATTATCAAAGATGAAAGACAAACAAAAATTGCCTACAAGTTAGAATTGAGCACTTTAGAGGCTAAAGAGGAGAAAACACCTCAAGACTTTCAACGCATAGCTACACTTTACAAAATGATAAAAGATGAACAGAAAATTATCAAAACAACTAAAAAGCATATCCGAAAAGTTAAAAAAGTTGAATATGTCAAAAGAGATGCTATCAAAAAGATTATAGCAGCTTGGATCATCACAGTACCTGCTGCAGCAGTGATAGCTGCTGTTTTATTTTTTATGATTAAAGGGATAATGCTATAAGTTTATTAGAGATTATTTATGAAACTAAAACTGATAAAATATTTTAAAGAGATAGTTCTCACTGCAGTAATGATAACTATCTTTGCCAATGTTATAAGTCTCTACAAGTCTCGCGATTTGAGCAAAACCCCATTAAAACAGATAAACCTCACACTTATAGATGGCACACACTATACATTTCCTCGTAAGAAACCTTTACTAATCCACTTTTGGGCTACTTGGTGTCCTATATGCAAATTAGAAGCCCCAAATATCCAAACCATAGCAAAACATTACGATCTACTCACTATCGCAGTAAAATCAGGTTCAGATGCTTCATTGGAGCAATATATGAATGCCCATCAACTCTCATATAAAATTTATAATGATAATGATGGCTCTTTGGCAAAGGAGTATAAAGTACCCGCCTACCCGACTACTTTTATCTACAACACAAAGGGTGAGTTAGTTTTTTCTGAAGTTGGTTATACAAGTCTTTGGGGATTATGGCTGAGAATGTGGTGGGCTTCCTAGTGCATTTTGAATTTGAATACCCCCTTGCATTTCTACTCTTAGTTCTCATTATATGCATCTATAAATGCCCTCTGAGTATAAAAAGAATTATTTTTCCTCATATCCATCTTTTTTCAAAACAAACCAATTGGATCAACAAAGAAAAACTATTTTATTCGCTTATTTTAACGCTACTCATCACGGCCTTAGCTTCACCTATCAGCTATGATTCTAAAGAGTCTCAACAAAGAAAAGGTCGAGACCTAGTTTTTGCTCTTGATACAAGTGGCTCTATGAATGAGAGTGGATTTAGTGATGAGACATACAAAAAAAGTAAATTTAGCATTTTGGAAAACCTTCTTAAAAAATTTGTTACAAGTAGATATGATGACAATGTTGGAGTAGTAGTATTTGGCTCCTACGCTTTTAGTCCAGTACCTATTACTTACGATATGCATTCATTGGTATATATGTTAGATTTTTTGGAAGTTGGGATGGCTGGAAGTTCTACTGCCATAGGCGATGGACTAAAACAATCTTTAGATCTACTTACAAAATCAAAGGCAAAAAATAAAATTATAATACTCATAACAGATGGTTACCAAAACAGTGGCTCAACCAAAATCAAAGATGCTGTAAATGAGTCTAAAAAGCTTGGTGTAAAGATATATACGATTGGACTTGGAGATGAAAAGGACTATGACAAAAAACTTTTGCAAAAAATCGCAAAAGATACAGGTGGAGTCTCTTTTAGTGCTAAAAACAAAGATGCACTAGAAGATGTTTATCAAAAACTAGATGCACTCGAACCAAGTTCTATCCGTTCACAACATTATCTTAACAAACAGATGCTCTTTACCTATCCATTGGCTTTTGCTATTTTATTGCTTTTGTATCTGCTCTCAAAAAGGAGAGTTTAAATGACTTTGCTTAACGGATGGATACTCTTTGGGTTAATACCTATCTACCTTATCTACAACAAGCAGCAATCTACTCAAAAGCATAAACAAACAAAACTTCTGTACATAAGTCTCGCTTTAATGTTTTTAGCTATCGCTAGGCCAGCTTATGAAAACAGTTATGTAAAACAAAATTTCAATTCCCGTGACTATATCATTGCTATTGATGCTTCTTACTCAATGCAGGCAGATGACCTCAAGCCAAGTAGATACATCCTCTCTAAAGAAGCGATAAAAAGGCTCATACACCAACATCCAAAAGACAGATTTACACTCTTTGCATTTACATCATCTACCCTTTTAATATCGCCACCTACTACAGATACAGAGATAAGTCTCTTAGCCCTTGATGCACTCAATCCTAAGTATATATTAACAAAAAGTACAAACTTAAAAAATCTTTTAAAGCGTATTGCTACACTCTCACAAAAAGAAAAAAACCTTATTATCTTTAGTGATGGGGGAGATGAGCATGATATTCATTCTCTTGCTAAGATTGTCAAAAGAAACAATATTATTCTTTATATTGTAGCGACTGCTACTCAAAAAGGCACAGCACTCAAAAAAGATGGAAGGTACATTAAGGATGTGCATGAATCGATAGTCATATCCAAAATTAACCCAATGCTAGTAGATTTAGCCAATGCAACAGGTGGAAAATACTATGAACTTACCTCTTTAAATAGCATAGACCAACTCTCAAACGATATAGCATCTAAAAAAACAGATAAAGAGCAAATACGCGTAAGAACTTATCGAGAGCTTTTTTATATACCCCTTAGCCTTGCCATAGTGCTCTACTTTCTATCTATAACAAAAATAGCACAGAGATTTCTTTATCTCATCCCTTTATTTGTCTTGATGCCAAACAAAACTCAAGCATCTCTTTTTGACTTTTACTATCTCAAAGAAGCACACAAACAATATGAACAAAAGCACTATAAAAAAGCAGCCTATCTCTTTGAAAAGATTGAACCCTCCACTAAAAGTTATTACGATATAGCTTCGGCTTACTATAAAGCTGGTTACTACAGAGATGCTGTAAAATTTTATACTCAAATTCAGACACAAAGCCCTCAACTAAAACAGAAAATTTTATATAACCTAGGTAACTGTGCCGCCAAACTCAAACACTATGAAGAGGCTAAACAATACTATGTCAATACGCTAGCCTTTGGTTATGATGCTGATGCCCTATACAATCTTTCTCTCATCAGAAAATTAAAACTTAAAAATGCTCAAGATATTTCAAAAATAATGCCAACTAAAAATAAAATCACAAAGCAAAAAAGTAATGTCAAAAAAGAAAATAAAAAAAATAAAAAAAATGGTAAGTCTAAAAAAAGTTCCAACAGATCAGGTAATAAACATTCAAACGGAAGCGGATCTAGTAAAAGTTCTCAACAAACTCTCGCTAAAATCAAAAAGAACAATACAAAAAAATCTCATTATAAATTTACCTATAAAGCATATGAGAAAATCAACAAAGGATACACTGATGAAAAAGAGCCGTGGTAATATACTTTTAGTATTTTTATTATTTATAACAAACGCCGATGCAAAAGATCTTGCTTCGTATTTTATAACATCAAATAAAACTAAAGTCTATGAGAAAGAAGCAGTTACAATAACCTTCTATGCAAAGCAAAAAGATCACACAGATAATATGATGTTTTTAGTAGCACCAAAAAAGAGTGATGACTATAAAATAATACTCCTCAATAAAAAAATTAATGATAAAAAATATCATGATACAAAAACATCTTATACTTACTTGGTATTTCCTTTAAAAGCAAAAAAAATATCTGTAGATTTTAACTTCACCATACGAACGGCAAGCAACAAAGCTATTGCCAATAGTTATGTAGATGATCATGATGATAGTATTGCTATACAAACTTACAATACAAAAGTAAAGATTAAGCCCTTTAATATCATGGTAAAAAAACTTCAAAAAGAGGTTGACTTAGTTGGTGATTTTACCCTCAAAGAGCATATAGAAAAAACAAAGATAAATCAATATGAATCCATCAATATATCCTATACTCTTGAGGGAGTTGGTTATGAAGATGCACATTTAAAACCTATCACAAGCATCAAAAATGTCACTATATTTTCTGAGATTAATGATATTTACTCTAAATATATGCAACAAGGAGATGCATTCAAGAGAGAATATATTTATGCCCTAAGTGCAAAAGAAAATTTTACGATACCTAAAGTGATCTTCCGAGCCTACTCTCCCAAAACAGGTAAATACTATACCCTAACCACCAAAGGACATACTATACAAGTTACGAAGATTGATACTGCACTACTTTTAGACAAAGAGGAATATCCTCAAACGACACCACTCATAAATATAGATGCCCTCAAAGAGTTTTTGATATATATTATCATCTTTATGAGTGGATTTATCAGTGCAAAATTTCAATCATTTTCTTTTAAAAGAAAAAAGCACTCTAAAGATTTTTTAGATGTAAAAGATGCTAAAACAGCTAAAAAGCTATTGTTCATCCTTGTAAGCAAACATAAAAATAATTTTTCCAAAGAAGCAGAAATATTGGAAGATATAGTATATAATAAAGCTTCACATAACTTTGAAAAGATCAAAACTAAAATATTGAAGGAATTGTCATGATACCCAAAGGATTATCACTATTTTTATTGTTGCAGTATGTCGTTTATGCTGCTAGTGCGGATACTTATGAACTTGGAAAAAATCTTTATTTTGAACATGGATGCAGTAATTGTCATGGTACAAATGGTGAAGGGAGTAGTTACTACCCACGATTAGCACATCAAAAACAAGATGATTTAATGCAAAAATTAAACAATTTTAAAAAAGGGATAGCTATGACACAAAAGCAAGAGATTATGTTTACATTTGTAAAATCATTAAATCAAAAAGATTTTAAAAATCTATCAATATATCTCTCAAAGTTAAAAAAGGATACATCAAAAAAGTATGATATAGAAGAGGACCTTCTTGGAGTAGATTTTTAATCCTCTGTAAAGAATTCTTGATAAACCTTTTCAAAATATTTTTTTGAATTTTCAACTTTGTTAATTTTAGTATCAAAGATCTCTTTTGTTGATGGATATTTTTCACTATATTCTTTATACATATCACATTTCATATCCATGTTTTTTGAAAATTGTTCAATAACTAAACGGAAATCATCAGGTGTAGCAACCCACTGCATAAAGTTTTTAAACATGCGTTCTCTGACATCAATAGCAAAAGACTCATCAAGTTCAGATGCCATTCTTTTCATGTCCCATCTTGAAAAGTAGATACCACTTTTTGCAGGTGGCATAATCTCAGCATATATAGCTCTTAAATAGTCTGGATAATCTTCTGAAGCCTCTGTTACGCAACTATCATCTACACAAGCTTGATCCATTGCTCGTTTTTGCATCTGCTCAAATTCGCCTCTTAATTCATTTAAATCTTTCATATCCATATCATACTCCTCTATTTTATAAATTGTTTGTATATCTCTTTAGCTAAATCTTCGCCTAGAAGATTACCATTTTTTTCCAAATAAGTACCCACTAATTTTTCACCATCACGCACTATAAAATCACATCTATTGTATACTTGAACAAACTCATCAGCTTCATCTAAAAGCTCTACTGTACTTTTTTGATATTCCTCAGCTATATATGCGCCATTGACATGGGATTTTTTCATATTTACCAAGGTAAAATAGAAATCATCCTCCCGTATATTCATAGGGATCATCATTGCATCACTACTATTTTCTTTAATGATTTTGTTCAACATCACAAAAAGACGATTGGTACTAGCATGTTCAGCTATAAGTCCATAAAGTTTTGTCTCATTTTTTATCTTATCATCTACATTCATTGTCTCTACACTATCTAAACCAACAGCCATCTACTTAATCCCCCATAATTCATGTGCTTCTTCCTCTTCTACACGACATCTATCACACATCATCTCTCCACCTCTATACGCAAAAGGTAGCCCACACTCATCACATCGCTTAATAGTAAATCGTACTAAAGTTTCTATTTGTGGTTCATAAAAAGAAGCAAGTGAAAAGCTCTCCCTTTTAGTCAATGAGTTTGGCTCACACACATCATGACAGCTATGGCACTGAACGCAAGAGAGTGGGTTAAAGTTAATAACAGAACCTTTTGCATCTGAACTAAGAGCTCCTGTAGGACAGATTCTATAACACATTTGACAGTTTGTGCAAGTATCCTCATCTAAGTCTTTTTGACTAATAAAACTAATATTGTCTATATCTATCGTATGATAAACTTCAGGTATCTTAGACCTTTTCATAGCCATAAGAAGTAAACCTCTTCTATCTGGAATACTCTTTTGTTTTATTTTGATGATGTCTTTAGTAGTAACAGTATGTACTTTAAGGGCATCATCACTTGCTAGTACTTCATTATCAAGTTGTTCTTTGATGGAGACAACTTTTTTCAAGCCCTCTTTTGAGAGTAGTTTCCTTCTGCTCAAAGCATCTTGAGTCAACTCAATCTCACTATTTAACTCTTCAAGTGCTATTTTCTTATCTTGTTCGAGCGCCTCTAAGAGAAAGTTTACTTCTTCTATACGATTTTCTATAAGAGGTAGGTTTTTTGTCCCTATAGAGCAATCTTTACAAGCTCCAATATCTGCTATGATATTATTTGGAGATATTAAAGCTAAACTTAATAACTCTTCTACACTTAAAGCTACTATGCAAGGAAGTTCACTCTTACAGCTTAAAATCTCTAAGTTATTTTCTAAAAAAGTAAAAACAAAATCTATAGCTTTAAAATCATCTAAATCATATGCAGAAGTAGGACACACGGCATCGCAACCACCACAACCTACACAGTCATTTGGAATAAAAGAAACTATATTTTCATCTATTTTAATAGTCTCTACTGGGCATACCTCTACACATTTATTACATATTGCAAATTTATTTGATGTATGTACACATTTTGAAACATCAAGTGTAAGCAAACTCATACTGTATATTTATACTCATTCTCTTTTAGTTGGTTAAGACCCTCAAAGTCACTTAGAATAAACTCTAAAGCAAAATCAGCTAAATCAAAATAAAATGCAGTACCAGCCTCATTTTTTACACTAAGTAAGTACATTGGTGCCCATTCTACTATGTGGTCTTTCATAAATCCATGTTGTAGTTGTGAGAGCTGTGTAGCCATTATCATATCATCAGCTTCGAGTGCTTTTAGTTCTGCTCTACACAGTTCATACATAAACTCTAGTTCTATACCAATATGATCTGCACTCATTACACGAGCTTTATCGAGAGCTACATTAAATTCAAAGGCATTAAAAATAGCTTGAACAGGGTTGTCTCCACCTGTCTCCATCATTTGATCCTCTCTAGTATAAAAAGACTCATAAGGGATAAGATGTAGTAAGAAAAGGTTAGTAAAATCAACATTGAGATACTGCTCTATAAGTTCTGCTCTATTGTATTCATCTCTTTTTTTCCATTTATCATAAGTTGGGAAAAAAGATAAAATATTTTCATCTTCTTCTATTGATTTTAATAGCCCTTCATCAACTTCATTCATAGTCAATCTTGATAGTAGTGCATATATATTTATACGAGCAATTTGTTGTTGTTTTAGATCATTATTCATTAACGAAGTACCTTCTTTGGATATTATAAATGTTTGGGGGATTATATTAAAGCACCACTTGGAGTGGGCTTTAATTTAAAAATTAAACGTCTTTTATTTCAACTCTATAAGCTTTTTGGCTTGGTTTCACTGGACGCTTAATGTGATAAGGACGACGCAGTTTATCACTAGCATTAAGTGGTCGAGTTAGTTGATCACGCCATGCTTGATAAACTTTGAAGTTACCTTCATAATCTACTGATATATCACCGATTTTCTCATTTGGTGTTGCCTTAGTTATAATAACTTTTTGATGCCAACCATGATTACCAGCGATTGGATCTGGATGACAAGGTGCAACTGCATTTTGCCATGCACCACTAAGTCCATCCCACCAGATAAAATCAAGATCCCTATTGTACTCTTTGAACTGCCATACTTTATGAGGTTTAATCCCCTCAGTAGTTGTCATAGTTCCTTTTTTACCATCATTTGTCATAGATACTTTTGGAGAACCAAGACTCATAACACCTAGTTGATGTTCAAAACCAGGAATTTTTACAGAGTCTTGTAGTTTCCAACGACCAGCATGATGTGAACATGCAAGTACGCCAGGACGAGTAGCCTCTGTTGGTACAGCCATAGCAATAAAGTAACCACTTTTAATACCTGAAAGAGTATCTTCAATTTGTACTTTAACAGCATCCCCACGCTTGATTCCAAGTTTCTCAGCATCTTTTGTATAGATCCAAATAGGATTATGATTTTGAGAGATTTCCATAAGATGTTTAGAATTCACCGAACGAGTATGGATATTGTATGGCAAACGATAAATTGTATTTAAAGCAAATTCATTATCAGCTTTCATGTACTTATGGTGAACTTGAGTAACTAAGTGTACCATTTTATCATTTTCTTTTTCATCCCTTGGATAGATAGGGATAGCATATTCTGGCCATTTCCACTCTTCAGCTAACCATTCTGAGAAAAATTCAAGTTTCTTACTTAATGTATGGAAACCTTCATGCAATTCACCATCAATATCTACACCTATTGATTTTTTGAACTCACCATCTTTAACCCATAATGCACCAAATTCATCTTTAGTAACTTCATTTTTACTGTACTTATGACCATGTGCATGGTAATAAGTCCCATCAAATTCAAGTTCCTCCTCTTGAGGCTTGTATACATTAGTTTTTTCCGTCCAAGCACCATGATCTCTGATGTAAGAATATACTGGATACTCTTCATCTTTGTACATTTTTGTTGCTGTCTCTTTAAGTCTAGGCAATAAACTTAGAGCCGCATCAAAGTATTCTGGCACACTAACACAACGAGATGGGTCTTTTTTACTTGCCCAATAATCTCTAATACCTAGTGAACCATCTTTATCTACATAGTGGAAAATAAGGTTTGGCCAAAATTCAGACTCTTCCCAAACTTCACCAAGACCAAATTTCATATGAGCTTCTAGTGTAGCACGAGTTGGATCTTTAGCTTTCCAACCAGATTTTTCAGCTGCCACACGAAGAACAGCTTGACGGAATTCTATACGCTGTTCTGGTTTAGATGGAGTTGATTGTTGATCATTTCTCTCACCTGCAAGTCCAACTGGAAGTACATAATCACAATACCAGTTAGTCTCAGACCAAGTTGGAGATAAGTTGAATGATAATTCAAATTTATCTTCTCGTTTAAGTGCTTCAATCCATCTGAAACCATCTGGATTAATCCATAAAGGATTGTGCATTCTTGGAACATATACAGCCATTGATTTTGGAATCTTAAGACCTCTTTTTGTCCACTTAGCATGCCACTCATCATCCATCATAATTTGAGGCAACATATAGCCCATCTCATAAGTTGAGATTGGGTACTCTGGTGGCCAAGCGAGTTCATTCCATACATCAGTTTTAGCAGGGTGTTTTCCAGCAACTGTTGCCTTATCACCTTTTCCTGCTACGGAAATCTCATGCCAGTGGTGCATACCAACACCACCGATATCTCCACGCATAGCACCTACAAGAGCTAATGGTAAGAAACCAGTACGAGTGTTCATCCAACCACCACGGTGACCAATTGCTCCTGCACGCCATAGATAACTAGCTATTTTTGCACCTGCTGGAACAAATAGTTCCCAGAGTTGGTCAAGTTTATATTCCATCCCTTCAAGCTTACACTCTTTAACAACAAATTCTTTAGTATAAGGAGCATATAACTCTTTAAGCACTTCAATAAATGACTCATAAGAATCATCTTTTGGCATTTTAGAGATATAACCATAGCCTATCATCTTTTGAAGATATGCTTTATTTGCCATAAGACGATCCCAGTTAACCCACTCTTTAACAAATTCATGGTGAACTAAATCTTTTCCATCTATATTTTTTTCATGTACAATTCTGTTTACTAGATACAGATAAAGTGCTGCTTCAGTTCCTGGCCATGTAGGAATCCATAAATCAGCCATACCTGCTGAGTTACTCATTCTAGGGTCAATAACAACCATTTTTGCACCGCGTTTTCTTGCATCAGCAATAAGACCTGCTGATTGTTGAAAATAGTGTCCTGCATCTGCAGCGTGAGATGATTGTAAGAAAATAAGATCAGCATTAGCCCAATCTGGTGAATTTCTATCATCATTTGCCCACTGGATTGTACCCTCACGAGCACCAGCTGAACAGATATTTGTATGTGAGTTGTATCCATCAATACCTAAAGATTGCGGTACACGAGGACCAAAACCATTTTCATTTGGACGACCAACATGATACATGATAGATTTTTTAGAGATCTCATCACCTTTAGCGAGTGTATCGTGCATTTTCTTACCGATAGCGGCCATAGCCTCATCCCAAGTTACACGAACCCATTTACCTTCACCACGCTTACTTCCAGGAGCTCTTTTGATTGGGAATGGTATACGATCTGGATCATACATTTGAGAAGTTACAGCATAACCTTTTGCACAGTTTCTACCGCGAGAACCTGTATGTAGTGGATTACCCATATATTTACGAACCGTTAAGATCCCTTTTTTAAACTCATTTGTATTTACCCATGCAGTAAGACCACAACCAGCTTCACAGTTTGAACAAACTGTTGGAACGATTGTATAGTCATTCACCTGTATACCATCAGGGTTACTTGCAGATCTTACACCATGGCGTTCAATACCACCGCGTTTCCAATCTGAACCATCTAATTCTTTAAAACTATCCCATTCAGATTGATCAGGATAAAATGATAATGAAGCTGGTGTGTTCGTAAATTTTGAATCTGTTACAGATTCTGCAACAGCATCAGCTTCAAATACGCCTCTTGCTATAGCGGCACCAGCTACTGTAAACGCTGCACCTTTTAAAAATATTCTTCTACTTTCTAAATACATTAATTTTCTCCCTAACTTAGTGGTAATAATTGTGGTATAACTAGCCAAACATGCTTAACTATCCATAAACCAACTATTGCTAAAATTGCTGCCAATTTTAAAATACTAGCACTACCACTTGTTCTGCTTAAAGCTACAAGTACCATTGGTAAGATATAAGCTACCCATTGCCCTATCCAGAACATAGTTGCATACTCTCCATTACCTTTTACATATCCTAAGATTACTGCTACCTCTTCAGATTTCATAGCACCAAAGATATACTCTGACATGTAGATAACAAATGCCATTAAAGCACTTAAGCCTAAAATAGCACCAAAAAATCTTTGCGATTCTTCACTAAGCTTAGATCCGCCAAGTAAGATAATAGCTGCAGAACCACTAAGAGTAGCTGCTAAAATCATCTGTACTGATTCAGTTGGCATTTGCCATAGTTCTCTTGCTGTTGCTTCTGCCATGATGCCCGCAGTATAAAGAGTGACAGGAATCGCCAAAAGTGTTACCCAAAAAAGTAATTTGTCAAAAGATGCTATTGCATTGTTTGTTAATAAACATTTATCTTTTCTAATCATCATAGCAACCATTACAAACTCAAGACCAACAAAAACTGTTGCCATCCATGCACCAACAGTAATTGCTGAAGTCCAATGAGGATAGAAAAAGATATGCCACATTCTAAATGGTTGATGTAGGTCAGCCAATGTGAACAGTAAGAAAACATTCATCATAACAAATGAGACAATTATTGCAGGAGTTCTAAGTCCACTCATATCACTAGAATTTTTTCTAAGCAATAGGAAAAGCATAAAGATAAGACCTGTACCTATACTTTTTGCCCACATATTCATCGTAACAAACCAGCCCCAAAATACGTCTGGTAAAGCCACATCCAAAGTAACTACTGCATTTGTTGCAGCTAAAGTTTCATGTACCATTAGTGATGCCCTCCTAGTGGAAGTTTTGTGATTTTGTTAAACAAGTTGTAACCTTCTTCTCTTTTTGATGCAAGAGGATTAAGGTGTACTTGAGAAGCTCCAACATAAAAATGATGAGGGTTAGTACCCTTTTCAGGTTTACGAACTTGAACATCAGTATGACTTTGGATATATTTTGATATATTTGACTTAGGATCTTCTAAATCACCAAAAATATTTGCTTCTACTGGACAAGCAACAACACAAGCTGGCATCATAGATGATGCAATACGGTGTGCACAATATGTACATTTGTCTGCAGTTTGTGTCTCTGGGTCTATATAGATTGCTCCATATGGACAAGCCATAACACAACCAGCACAACCAATACAACGCTCTTTGTCAATATTTACAATACCGTTATCTATATAGTGAAGTGCAGATACTGGACAAATTCTCACACAAGGAGCATTTTCACAGTGGTTACAACGAAGAGGTGTAAAAGTCCTCTTTGTCTCAGGGAATGTCCCTACATCTACATATTTAACTCGTAATCTCCATGTACTTAGAGGAACTTCATTTTCCACTTTACATGCTATCTCACATCCTTTACATCCCATACATAGATGTAAATCAACCAGGAAACCTAATTGCATATATACTCCTTCAGCCTCATTTATCGGGCAAATTTAAGTTTTATAACCATGAATTATCTTTTAATTAAGATGCCCTTATGTCTTTAACAAGAGCACTCTTAGTAGGCAAATGTTATCCAAGTGAAACTTAAAAAAGCTATAAATAAGTGATATTTTTTTGATAACTCTCAGTTCGTGAGTAAAATTGAGTGTATGTTGCTTAATATTAAATTTAGATTTTTTTGTTTATAATTTGTTATGAAAAAATCAAATATATTGATAGTCGATGATAATGCCAAAAATATTCAACTTGTGGCAAATGTGCTAAAATCTACTGATCGATACAATATATTTTTTGCCACAAGTGGTCAAAAAGCTATCGACCTCTTAGTTCAAGAGTCATATTCTCTCATACTTTTAGACATAAACATGCCCGGTCTTGATGGATATCAAACTGCTAAGATTATCCAAGAAGATGAGAGTACCTGCCATATTCCCATCATATTTCTCTCAGCAAATGCAAATAAAGAGAGCATCAAAAAAGGGTTTGAATATGGAGGCAAAGACTATATCACAAAACCCTTTGATGAATCAGAACTGATCAATAGAGTTAAAACTCATGTTGAACTTTTCCAAGCAAAACAAGCACTGCAATACGAAGTTAACAACACAAAAGTATTGCTTGAACAATATAAGTTAGCCGTAGATGCTGGAGCTTCTGTTTCTAAAGCAGACTTAGATGGAAACATCACTTATGTCAATGATAAATTTTGTGAACTTTGTAAATACTCTCGAGAAGAACTTATAGGGCAAAATCATAGGATTTTTAGGAGCCCTGATGTTGCTGATGCTGTTTATAAAGATTTATGGGATACTATCCAGAGCAAAAAAACATGGAATGGTCTCGTAAAGAACATAACTAAATATGGAGACTATTATTATTTTGAAGCTACTATTATCCCCATACTTGATGTAGATAACAACATACTTGAATATATCAGCATCCGAACAGATATTACTAAGGAGATAGAGCTTAAAAATGATATTATCGCCACACAAGAGGAGGTGCTTCGTACTTTAGGTGAACTAGGAGAATGGCGTTCCCAAGAAACTGGCGATCATGTCAAACGCGTCTCTTTATATTCTGAAGTTCTTGCAAGTGCGTATGGATGCACTCAAGAAGAGGTAGATCTCCTGAAGATGGCTTCCCCAATGCACGATATCGGTAAAGTTGTCATTCCCGATAAAATTCTTCTCAAACCTGCTAAACTCACCGATGAAGAGTATGAAATCATGAAACAACATACGACCTATGGGTTTGAAATATTTAATAAATCAAACCATGCTCTTCTTCAAGCAGCAGCACTTATCTCCTATGAACACCATGAAAAATGGGATGGAAGTGGTTATCCAAGAGAACTTAAAGGGGATCAGATTCATCTCTTTGGTAGGATTACAGCTATTGCTGATGTCTTTGATGCTCTTTCAAGTGATAGGGTCTATAAAAAAGCATGGACTATAGATAAAACCTTAGAGTACCTCAAAGAAGAAAAAGAAAAATCCTTTGACCCAAAACTTGTAGATCTATTTTTAGAAAACATTGATGCAATACTTCAAGTAAAACAACAACACAACAAATAATGAAAAAAAAAGTATTAGCTTCCTTTTTAATCCTAAGCGTCATTTTTCTCTCTCTCCTTGTTATGATTTTGCCTAGCTATTTTCAAGGTGACCTCTCAAGAGCATCTATACAAAAAGAGGTACACCTTCCCCTCCTTTTAAATGATAAAAAAGATATTGCACTTGTACTATTTGGATATGCTGGTTGCGTTGATATCTGCACCCCAAGACTTTCTTCTCTTGCTACATACTACAAAAGTTTATCCCCATCTATAAGAAAGAGAGTCAGTGTAGAGTTTTTTGACATATCTATACCCATAAACCAAGATTTACCTACACAGTTCGCAAGTTTTTTTCATCCAGACTTTAAAGGCATCT
>JALUXP010000110.1 GCA_027013295.1 Sulfurimonas sp. | reverse complement strand
TCATCTTAGAGATATGTATCATCCCATCATTTTTAAGTCCAATGTCTACAAATGCACCAAAGTCAGCGATGTTTCGCACTACGCCTGAGACAAAACTTCCTTCATGAAGCATCTCTATGTTGGTAATTCCCTCTTTAAATGGAATGGGAGGTAGCTCCTCTCTAGGGTCAAATCCAGGTTTTTGTAGTTCTTTGATGATATCTTTGAGTGTCTCCAGACCAACGCCGAGCTCTTTTGACTTTTGGAGAGCATCTAAGCTTGAGAGTTTGTCCATATCTAGTTTTTTAGCGACTTCATAACTCTCAGGGTGAATGCCAGAGTTATCGAAGATGCTCTTAGCATTTTTGATGCGAATAAATCCTGCCGCTTGCTCATAGGCTTTTTTTCCAAGACCTTTTACTTTGAGAAGTTGCTCTTTGGCATGGAACACACCCTGTTCCTCACGATAAGCGATGATGTTTTGTGCTATTTTCATCCCTATGCCTGCGACATGGGAGAGTAAAGATGCCGAAGCTGAGTTTATCTCTACGCCGACACGGTTTACTAAGTCTCCTGTCACATCATCAAGTTTTTTTGCAAGGAGTTTTTGATCAACATCATGTTGGTACTGCCCAATGCCTAGTGATTTTGGGTCTATCTTGACAAGTGTAGCCATAGGGTCACGAAGTCTTTGTGCGATAGAGATAGCCCCTCTGATGGTTACATCGAGCTTTGGATACTCCTCTTGGGCAAGTTTTGAAGCCGAATACACAGATGCTCCAGCTTCAGAAACAACGGTGTAACTGAGGTTTGCACCCTCTTTGGAATTGAGTTTTGCGAAAAACTCTTGTGTCTCTTGACTTCCTGTTCCGTTACCTATAGCCACCCCTTTGATGGAGTATTTTTTAGCCAAAGCTAAGACTATGTTTTTTGATTTTTCATAGTCATTTTTTGGTTGAGTGGGGTAGATGACAGCAGACTCCAAATAAGTTGCATTTTCATCTATAACTGCGAGTTTACAGCCACTCACATAAGCAGGATCTACACCTAAGATGACCATCTTCGTAACGGGTGGAGTCATAAGGAGTTGGTTTAAGTTTTTCCCAAATACATTGATGGCGGAGAGGTCTGCTTTTTCTTTGAGAAGGGCTTGAACCTCTCGCTCGATAGAGGGGAGTAAGAGTCTTTTGAGCCCATCTTTGTAAGCATCTAAAAGGAGTTCGCTTGAGCTTGAAGCATAGCGAGGGATTTTGTACTGTTTGATGTTTTCTATGATGCGCTGAGTGTCGATGCCAATTTTCACAGAGAGCTCTTTTTCTTTGACACCACGCATAATGGCAAGGTAACGATGTGAAGGGATGTAAGCTACCTTTTCACTTTTAGCCTCTTTGTCGCCAAAGTTTTTAAAAGTGCCTTTTGGATCAAACTTTTTAGTGCGTTTAACTTCAAGGTTTCCGTGGCGTTCCATCGTATTTCTGATGGCTTGACGCTCTTTAGGAAGTTCTGCATATCTCTCGGCTAAGATATCTTGTGCACCTTTTATAGCCTCGCCTATGGAGTTAACATCACCTTTTATGAACTTTTTAGCCTCCTGTTTGAACTCATTGAGACTGAGTTTTGCATTTTGGAGTGTATTGGCTAGTGGTTTGAGCCCATTGGCAACTGCCACTGTAGCACGGGTGCTTTTTTTCTCTTTGTAAGGTCTATAGATATCTTCTAATGTGCGGAGGTTATCTGCATCTTCTATGCTTTTTTTGATACTCTCACTTAAGTTTGAGCGTTCAGCTATGAGGCGAAGAATCTCCTCTTTTCTCTCTAAGAGTTTTTTGGCACTAAGATAGACAAGTTCAAAATCCCTTAGCACTTCATCGCTGGCTCCACCTGTCATCTCTTTTCTATAGCGGGCGATAAATGGGATGGTTGCACCCTCATCTAAGAGTTTAAGGATGTTGTTTATATGCCCAGTTTTGAGTTGTGTTTTTTGTGCGAGTAGTTGTGTAAGACTTTGCATGAAGTGGTCTAGTCCTCTTTCTTATTGAGACCTTTTATGCTTACAGAACGACCTGTTTTTTTAGGTATCTTGTAGTCTTTTCTCTCTCTTGGAGTACCGTCAAAGCTATGGTTTCTATCACCTGTTTTACCTGAAAATTGAGATTTTCCATTTTCATCTTTACCAAGAAATTTGCTTGGTGCTTTTTTCTTTTTTTCCCACTGTGCAGCTTTGGCTTCCTCCTCTTTTGAGGCTGGAGCTTTTGACTTAAAGGTAGGTGTTTCATCTTTGAGATTTTTTTCTCTTTTTCTCTCTTTGATCGCTTCTCTCTCCTCAGGTGTTTTGAGTTGAGTGACATCGGAAAATTCTTTGAGCACCTCTTGTTTGATGGCACGACCGAGTAGTCTCTCAACAGAGTAGAGAAGATTTTCTTCCTCTTTTGATACAAAGACATAAGCAGTATCGGTAGCATGGGAGAGTCTTGAGATATAGACTATGGCTTTTTGTGGCACATCAAAACTAATGAGAAGTTCTGCTTGAAGCTCTTTGTCCAGATAGAGAGTTCTGTCATCTATGAGTGTAACTTTAGTTTCGTTTATATCATTGAGGGCAGTTGTAAGCTCTTCATTTGTTTTTGCTGAAACTACAATGATGTTCTTGTTTTGATTCTCTGAGAGAAGCTTTTGAAGTAACGCAATTTTTTTAGTTGGTAGGGTTGGGTACACACGATGTTTATTGTGTTTTATAGAGATCTCTGCCATGAGGTAAGCCTTGTGTAGTAAAAGAATGTTTTATGAGTGCAATTATACCTTAAGTTTACTTGGTAAGGGATTTGAGGTTTTTCACACTCAGTAGTTTTAAGTTCTCACCTTTTTGATTTTTGAGTTCGTTTGAGAAGCCTCGCTTGGAGATGAGTACAAAGATATCTGCTTGTATCTTTGCTTTTTCACATTTTTCTTTGAGTATGGTAAGCTCATTTTTTTTCATTTTTGCGTTAGAGTATTTGCATGAGGCAACGAGTGTTTTTCCTGACTTTGTTTTAGCCAAGATATCGATGTTGAGATCTTTTTCCCAGTACCCGTTGACATCACTTAAAAAGTCATCCGCAAAGTTATGTTTGAGTAACTCTTTAGAGAGTTCTAAAAAGATAAGATGCACAAAATTGTCAAAATGTTTGTCAAATCGCTCTTTAGATTCTTCATAGTTCCCCTCTTTGATGCCCTTGAAAAATGGTGAAACAAAGGCAAACCAAAAACGAACGACTGGATTTTTGAAGTAGAGTTTGTTAGAGAGTTGTTCGTTTTGCTCTTTTGTTTTATGTTTTGCATGTTTTGGGCGAAGGTTGTAGATGATGCCAGACTCTAAAAGGTCATCTACCACTTTTTCTCCATCATACACCGAGACGCGAGCGCGTTTAAATACAGCATGTTCACGACCATCACTAAGAGCAATGGCTGAGAGAATGGCTTGGTTTTGCGCGTTTGATTCATAGAGGTTACACATAGCTTTATGTATGAGACCATACTTGTCAAGGAGTTTAGTTTTTACCACTTCAAAGAGAGGTTGTGTTAAGTTTATCTGCTCATCGAGTCCACCAAAGATGGCAAAAAATTCTAAACCCCTCTCAAAATCTGTAACCTTATTTCTATGACAAAAGTGCTGAAATTGTTTAAGTAAAGAGATGTCTGTAAGTAAGATGATAAAGCCTTTGAGTTATAATGCCCTAATTATACCATTTTAAACCTATGGAGATGTGATGGATTCTTTTTTTAGTTTTGAGAGCTTTATCAGTATAGATGCACTGAAAGTTTTTTATATGCTTGGGGTGATCGCTTTACCTGTTGTAAGTTGGTTTTTGCTTTTATGGGTTATCAACAAGTATAGTGTATTGTTTCGCTTTTACAAAGGGCTTAAACGATCAATCATCATCAGCATTATTGTTTGGGTGATGAGTAAAATAAAGTTTTTTAAAAAGTATGTTGATGAGAAAGTAACATGGGGTAGTCTCAACGCAACTCAAAAGTTCAAGTTTGTTTTACTTTTTGTAATGTTGGTCTTTTTCTCGGAACTTTTTTACAGGTTAGTGCTTGAATACCTCATTGCATTTATGCAGATGCATGATGCACTTGTGGGCATGAGATGAGAGGGTGTTAGGATTTTATTGGTACTCAACCCTATCTCTTCCGTTTTCTTTAGCCATATAGAGTGCTTCATCACATCTTTGTACTATGGAGTGGTAAGAGTCGCTATAGCTGACTGATGTTATGCCCAAGCTAATCGCTATAGGGATAGTTTTGTTGTCGTATTGAAAAAGATGCTCTTTTACTAATTTGTTAAGTTTTGTAGCCAATTTCAAAGCACCATTTGCTTTTGTATTTGGCAAAAGTATTAAAAACTCTTCTCCTCCAAATCGTCCGCAGATATCAACTTTACGGAGTGACTTTTTGACTAAGGCTGCAAGCTCTTTTAAAATATAGTCTCCTGCAAGGTGTCCATATGTGTCATTGACTTTTTTGAACAAATCTATATCGAACATCATAACTGAGAATTTCTCTTTTTTATAACGAACGAAATTTTCTAGAGCCTGTTCAATAAAAGTTTCAATCTCTTTTTTGAGGTAACATTTTGTTAACCCATCAAATAAAACCTCCTTTTTTGCAAGCAGTATATTTTTTATATTATCTATATTTTGAATAGAAAAGACAATATCATTTTCATATGTTTTTTGGCTTATAAGATAACATTTGCGATCATATTCAAACTCAATGGACAAAGGACAAGCATCATTGCCAAAAAACTTTTGAAAAAAAAGATTTAAATCTTCAAAAGAGTTTATGGGCATAAAATTAAACGGCTCTTTTAACTGTGCATCCTTGATACTTAAATTTTTTCCATCCAAACAGATATAGCCATCAAAAATAGTGAGTGGTTCAATCAATTTTTTGCATCCAAGATAGTCTTAAGAGCAGCTTTTGTTGTAGGAAATGTTTTAATATCTCCCAAAGAGATGTTAAGGTGTGTTAAGCTTTTGGCTATATTTTTAGTGATACCCGTAAGCATAGGCACAGCGCCCATAAAATGAACTGCACTATTGAGCTTCATAATTTGATTTGTCACTTCAGAGTTAATGTCAAAAATAGCGCCGATATCTATAATGACATAACGACTTCCTTTCTTCTCTAAAAAATCAAGCACTTTATCAATAATCTTCAACACCCTATCTGAATCAAGTGTTCCGACAATACTTACCATAAAGACACCATCCCAAAGCTCATTCAGTGGTGCTTCTCTCTGTTGTAGTTCTTGACCAGATTGTTCTTTAAAGGTGCTATTTTTTTGATGTTCTTTTATCATTAATGAAGATGTTAAACTCTCAAAAAAGGCAGTCAATGCGGAAGTGTTTTCTAGGTTAAAAATAGATGCATTGTCCATCGCCCTAAAAAGTGGAAATTTTAGGTAACAGCTATAAATAGAATCTTTAAAATGATAAAAGTTTTCTGCTCCCATTGTCTCTTGCAATTTTGTTAAAAACAGAAGCATCGCCTCTCTTTCATCACTTTCTACATCTAGTCTGGATTCAAGGCACTCTTCAAAAAAACCTAAAAAATCATCATAATAACGATACGCCTCATCTTTTTCTTCATCATCAAAATACTCTAACCAATATCCAATCAACTCTTCACTTTGGTTTACCACTATCTTCTCTAACTCTTTATAAAACTTTTCACTCATTTTTTCTTCCTTTTTTTAGTTTTTAATGATGACAAGCGAACTATCATCAAAATTTGACTTAGCAAAATGAAGCATTGTAAATGCTATAAAATGTGCCGAGTATTTTTGCATAGAAAGATGTTTAAAAGATCCCATTTTCTGTTGCTCAATTCCATCTGTTGCGATAACGCAAAACTCTCCACGCTCTAATGCAAATTCAAACTTTTCAACGCTTGAAAAAACCTCTCCAATTATACCACTTTTGAAAGTTTTTAGTGAGAGTGTCTCACCTTTTTTAAGCCATAAAGAGAGGTCGCCAACACCACACAAGGAGATGTTGTTTTTCACAACTTCTCCAAGTAAACAGACTGCCCCTCGCATCTCTTTGAGATGTAGCTCTTCATGTACAGATTCAAAAAAATCATCAATCATAATACAAGAAAGAGGAGTAGAGAAAAACTTTTTAGTTATAAAGTCAGCTGTTTTGTGTGATTTTTTATTGTGTCCTGATGCATCACCAAAAAGTAAAAATTTTCCTTTTTT
Organism: Sulfurimonas sp.; assembly: GCA_027013295.1. Classification (GTDB taxonomy): domain Bacteria; phylum Campylobacterota; class Campylobacteria; order Campylobacterales; family Sulfurimonadaceae; genus Sulfurimonas. Next base: position 1,849 of record JALUXP010000110.1, on the reverse strand, counting down.
AGCAAAAAAATCACCATTATTTACTTCGTTGATGTAAGGCTCTGAGAGAAAAACCATGTTTGATTGGAGCTTTTTTGGTTTTAGTAAAATAGTTGTACCATGAAACTCTTTTTGAGTTGTAGAAAATATTTCAAACTCATAAAGAACATTTGTACTGAGCTGGTACAGACCCAACCCTAATGAATTTTGTGCAGTAGTGTAACCTCTTTGTAGAGAGTTGGTGACATTTTGTATCCCTTGCCCATAATCCCCAACCCCTAAAAGATAACATCCTTGATTTTCAAAAAGAAAAACTTCTCCTCCGTTTGTATGTTTTATCAAATTAGTTGCTAACTCCATAAAAGCTAAAATAAAAAAACTCTTATCTATGAATTTTTCTTCATCGAAGTGACTCTGCAACATATGCTTGGTAAAAATAATATCTGCATTTTCTTTTATGGAAAATTTCTCCACTATTTTCATAAAAGATATCCTATTTCATTTTCGATTTTTCGTGAGACTTTCGTATTTTTAATAATATTTTTAATCTCTATCTCAATTCCAAGTTGGGTATGACACTCTTGAACTGTTTGATCAAGTTTATGTGTTAAAAAACTCTCTCTCTGACCAATAAAAAGAAGTGCAAATTTATCAGCACGAATACGAGAAAAGTAGATATCTTTATGTTTTGGTTCATTCATTGTTTTTTGAGGGCAAAAAGAGTTTTGAAAAAGTTGTGCTGTTTTAACCAACAAAGAATCCCCTTTATTTAACCCATATTGATGATTATATTCCTTAAAATGTCTTATGTTTATAAAGAAAAGAATAACCTTATACTCATAATCAGATGATTTTCTTAAAATTGCCAACAAACCATCACGATTAAAAGTTTTTGTTAAGGGGTCAGTAAAAAAGAAATTATTTCGCAACTCTTCAAGTTTATCAAATTTTATAGCTTCTATCTCCTCTTTTGCGATACCGTGCTTTTTAATCATACCCACAAAAACATCTAAAAAATGTGAATCAAACTTTCCCTTGTCCTCTGTTAGAATCTCTATAGATTTTTCAAAAGAGATGCAAGCCCTATAGACTCTTCTTGTTGTGAGTGCATCAAAAACATCAGCTATTGAGAGTAATCTTGCTTCAAGAGGTATCTCTTTTGCTTTCAATCCCAGCGGATATCCACTACCATCATAATTTTCATGATGCGATGATACTATCTTACTGAGGTAATTATAATTTGGAATCGTTTCTACTATTTTACCGCTAATAGTGCTATGGAGTTTTATGAGTCCAAACTCCTCACCATCTAGCTGTCCTGGTTTTAGTAAAACAGTATCTGGAATACCAATCTTACCTACATCGTGAAGCAAACCAGCAATATAAACATCACGACACACATCTTCATCCAATTGCAACGCATTTGCCAAAAGATAAGCATAATATGCAACCCGTTGAGAATGCCCTTGCGTGTAAGCATCGCGAATCTCTGTAGCAGTAATAAGAGGAGTGATCTCTTTTATATCATATTTTTTTAAAATCATCTATTTTTGGGTTGTTCCTTTGTGAGTGCCTCTTAATGTAATCCAAGTCTTCTTTTTTAGAAATCTTCCACTAGCTATAAACAATTGTATCCCTCCTTGTTTAAAAATCAGCTTAAATTGTTTTTTAAGGTTTGGTTATTTAAAGTTTGAGGATTTTGGAGCTTTGGAAGCTAGATAAGTTTAAGATATAAGCCTCCTTTTTATAGCATCCGCAACTCTAAATGAGTTGGCATAGATGGTCCAAGTGTAGGGGACACTTCCCCCTGTGGGCATAAAGGATGCATCGCTCACATAGAGATTTTCTAAATCATGGGCTTTACAATCTC
>JALUXP010000109.1 GCA_027013295.1 Sulfurimonas sp. | reverse complement strand
GAATGAACCAAAAAAGTATTTTAAACCGTATAGAGTGAAAAAACTTTATCCTACTCTCTTGCATATAATAATTCCTTAACCTATTTAGACAAATTATACTCTTTATAATATTAAGCCGAACTTACCATTAAAACCTCTTCTCAAATCCAAAAGCGAAGAACTTTTTCTCACTAGAGATGCTTTTGTGGGTGACATTGTTTCTCATGTCTAAGCTTTTGACACCATAACCGATGGAGGGGTTTAAGCCACCCATAATCTTTATGTTAAATATAAGTTTTACCAAATAACTCGATTTTACTTCGATTGTATCTACTGTATTGGTGTCAAAAACATAGGAGCTACCACTTGTTGCAAGCTGGGCTAGGTCATACTTAAGTGGTTGATTACTGTAAGATGCAAGTGCACCAAAATCGACAAAAGTTCCAGTTCTAAGTCGTAGTTCATATAAAAAATTGTATGCCAACTCTTGAGTAGTTTTACTTGAACTTGTCCCTGTTTCACTAACAAGAGGTTTAAAAATGGTAGATTGTTTTACCCCTATGATAGTAAAAGGGGAGATGCTTGTACTCAGTCGTGAGTTCAAGTAGTCTCCAAAAGGTAAAAATATATCTCCCCTTAGAGCATGTTGTTGTATATCAAGTGCTATCTCATTGTCAAAAGATATATAGTAGTCACTTCCATTGCCAAAAAGATTAGCACTATCGTGAATATATCCAAACTCGTTATTGTCAATATGTGAGAAAACCGACTGGGCACCAACTGACACATCAAAACCAAAGAGAGCAGTTTTATAACTTATGTAGTTGACTAACAGCTCTTTGGAGCTACTTACGAGGGCATCTTTACTATCATCAAAACTATTGACAGATGATATATCTTTGTAACTAAAAGAGGTGTACCCTATCCTTGAGAAGAACTGATTGTTATCTCCATAGTAAACAGGTATGAAAAGGGTAGGATACAAGTTGCCATCCTCATCAGAAGAAAATGTAAAGCTAGTCCTACTTGAAGTATCCGCATGAAGTGATGCTAAAGTTATAGCTACTAGTAGTATGTATCGTATCTGTCTCATCTATCGCCTTTTTTATGTTGGTTTGAAGCCTATCTGCTGTGTTGACTCTTCAGCTTCTTGTTGTAACTCTTGCATAGAACTCACAACACTGACAACTTTTTCTAAAAGTTCTCTTGTCTCTTTGTCGTTCGCTTCAAGTTTTTCTAACCTTTTTATGATGTCAAAGTATGGAACTGATTGGTTTTTTAGTTTTGTAAATGTTCGCATTATAGATATATTTACTGCTGTTGCGACTTTACTTTTTAAAATAGTTGCTAACATATATACCCCTTGTTCAGTAAAAACTTTTGGATTAGATACCGAGTATTTTAAAGTTTTGAACCGGTCACAGTTTGTGACCAGCTCATTTTTTTCAAAATCTAAAAGTTCAAACATAAAATCATCTGGAAATTTTTCACTATTTCTTTTAACTGCTTGATTCAATGCTTTTGTCTCAACCTGATAAAGCTCCGCTAAATCTTTATCTATTATCACCTGCATACCCCTTATAACAAATATTTTATTGTCAACAAGTATATTTTCTACTACATTACTCATCATGCTCTCCTCTTTTTTAGAGCTATGCTAACAAAAAAATTTGTAAAGCTTAAAAAAGATGACAAATTGTCATATTTTCATCACCTTCTTTCACACAAACTTGATGCTTTAGTCTCGTAGGTGATAACATTGTCTTTTATGCTCGCTACCTCTAAACATCTCTTATTTGAGTTGGAAAGGGTGACTATGTTGTCAAGTTGGTTATTGGCATAAACTCTTATTTGTACTTTGTTATCGAGTGGTGCATTGTTACTAAAGTTATGCACTAAAACTTTGTACGCATCTTCTTGGTCTAGTGCATCTACAGTTATAGTTTCTGCTCCGTAGCCGTTTGTAGTGTCTTTGTCTAGTTTGGCTTTTGAGGGTATATTTCTTGTGTTTCTATAACTAATATGATAAGCATTAGCTACTAAATGAATATCTAAGTCACTAGGTTTATCTCCCCAACTCAAAACAAATCTAGCACTTTGTGGTGGTAGTTTTTTGCTCATGAGAAACTCTTTTTTCCAGTAAGAACCAAAGGAGACGAGGATCCTCTCTTTTGCACTAATGTAACCATCTGCTTTGATAGTTATAGGGAGTGACCTATCCATATCTTCAGGTGGAGTGGGCAGATGCACAAGACCATTTGCATCTGCTTGAAACTTCATTTTTCCCAAGTAAAATTTAGCATACGCAACAGCCTCACAACTCACTGCATCTTTAATGCTAAAAGTAGCTTTGTCATCTAACTCATCTTGTGCGTACTTAGAGAGTTCTAGTGATGTCCAGCATGATTCTGCGTTTGCACTTAGGGTTACGAGTAGGGTTAGTAGTAATTTTTTTATCATTTGGTTCCTTTTTATTTTCTACTCAATTAATTATTCAAATCATGAAAATCATAATTACAAAATTCGATATTTTTTTCACTACAAAAAGCCTGTAACTCAGTCCTTAATTTATGATATATTTGTAAAGCTAAGCTTTTTTCAATAATCTCATCACTATTAGTTAAATTTTCATAGGGAGTACCAAAATGTATCTTTACAATTCTCCCTATTTTTACATGGTTACCTTTATGTTGTTCAGATAAATACCTATACTCTTTTTCATATTCCCAAATTTTAGTTTTGTGTGTAAGTATCTCTTTTGTATTTTTAGGCTTAAAACTATTATCATAATCAACATGTTTTATGTCATCATTATTATCAAGTTCTATCTCAATAGCTATACCTTTCCCAGCACTAGCATAATGTCCCCACATTAATTCACAGTTTAATACTTCTTCTGCAGAGAATGAGCATATTTTATACTTTATTTTATCTTCTATGTTTATCTTTAAAGTAGCTTCAGTTTTAGTATATACACCCTCGTTAAAATCATTAAAGTCTAAAATATTGTTGCAATAAAATCCATTATCTACAATGTCTTTAATTCGCTCTAAATCTTTACAATTTTCTAGTTTTCTAAACTTATATAATTTTTTTATTCTCATGTCATTATCCTCATTTTATGTGCTTCCCCAAAACTTCTATATTTATAAAGCTTCATCTTTTATTCTTTTATACATCTAACAGGATATGCCGCCCTGCGATAGTTAGAATCATCATTATAGGCTGTATTCAATTTTATACTCAATCCAAGAGTTTGAGACACAGAACTACTCCAAAGATATGTCGTGTCTCCTTGTTCATATAGAGAATTAGAACGCCATCCAGCTGCTGGTAATTTTAAATAGCTATCATAACCATCGTACTTAGTCCAACTTGCAGTATTATATTTCATTTCATCTCTAAGTTCTTGGAATGTTGGTACTCTAAAACTACTTGGACAAGGATTATTTATAGCATTAACTCCATCCCATAAAGTATCTTCTTGTGATGTACGCCAATCATATGGAGATACCGATGGATAAATATATTTATTATGTGTAGTAGTATCATTATCTATTAAACTGTCTACAACAAATTCACTATCACTTTTTTCGTGCCCGTTCATTTTTCTACCCCACTGAAAATAATCTCCATAACATGCAGTATCATTATAAGCTGTACATACTTGGCTTGCTCCTAAGTTTTTATCAAGCCATACTTTATCTGTTGTTGGAGATGTGACCATTCGATATCTTACGCCATTTAATAAAATTGGAGTCACTTTCACTTCAATATTTTGATTAACTTGAAAACTATTATCACTTACATATAGTTCTAAACTATAATTATTATCAGCATTTGAATCTATAGGATTGTCATAGTCTGTTGTGATATTAAAGGTTAATGCCCCTGTAGCACTATCTATATTAAATTTATCATTATCATTACCACCTGTAATTACATAAGACAACACATCACCATCTTGGTCACTAGCTACAATAGTTCCTACATTTGTTTCATTTTCATATACTGTAAATGATGTTGAAGTGATAATTGGTGCTTCATTTATATTGTTTACAGATATTTCGATACTTATAGCTTGAGAATTTCCAGTTGTGTTAGTAGCTATGGCAGTTAAAGAATATGAAGATTTAGATTCAAAGTCTATATTGGCTCCACTTGCAACCATTACAACTCCATCAACCGATGCATTAAAAAATTCATTCCCTGTACCAGATAAAATAATACTACTTATTGCACTATCTCCCTGATTTAATATATTTATATTTCCAACTACAGTATTTACTAAAGAATTTTCATCTAGCGAAGCTGTAAAACCTTCTATAATTGGTACTTCACTGAGATTTAAAATAGTAACTGTAACAGAATTAGATGCACTCTGAGATCCATCACTCACATTTGCTGTAAATGTATAAGATGATTTAGTCTCATAATCAGGTGCTACCTTGAAAGTAACGACACCACTTGAAGCATCTATATTGAAACTATCTGCATCGGTTCCAGTTATTGAATATGTTAGAGTATCATTATCTGCATCTGTTGCTGTGATTGTTAATGCTGATGTTTGGTTTTCATTGACTGAGACTGTTGAAGATGATGTTATGGTTGGAGTTCTGTTAAGATTGACTTTGATAGTATCACTATCTGTTGCACCTTTATCATCTGTCACAACTAAGGCTATCTCGTTTATACCACCACTGAGAGAGGTTGTACTAAACGATGCACTTGTTGACAATACAGTACTGTTTTGAAGCCACTTATAAGCAACTATACTACCATCTGCATCTGTTGATGCGGACGCGTCTAAAGTTATAGTATCACCTAAGTTTGCATTTATATCGGCACCTGCATTGGCAATAGGCAGTAGATTTGGTATGAGTATATAGCCACTATTTATGCTACTAAAATCACTACATCCAACTTCATTACAAGCTTTTACCTTATAGTAGTATGTGTTATCTTGGGCTACATCAGTATCTGTTAAAGTTGTTAGCGTGAGGTTGTTACTTACCTTTGTGTATGTTCCATCTGTTGCATCTGAGCGATAGGTTTCATAGTAAGTAGTGTCGGGGACACTCGACCAAGTTAAAACTACTTTATCTGTAAAGTCCCCATCTGTAGCTGTTAAGTTTGTGAGTACTGATGTGGGTGGTTGTGGAGTTGTGGCATTTGTAAAATCTTTTACAGTTTCATCCACAACTGTGTTTTCATTTGTTGTTATGAGCCAGTAGTCTATGTCTGTAGCGTGTAAGTAAGAGATCTCGGAGGTGTTTATGTTGATGTTTTTAGCAGTTGAAGCATCGTTGTTTGGCTCATGTGCAGCAGTATTTTTAAAATTCTCAAAGGTTTGGGGAAGTGTATTTACCCCTATTGAATAGGCTGTTTCTTTGTCAAATGATGGATTTGAAAGTACTAATTGGTAGGGTTTATTTTCAGGCATTAGAGGAACCATGATTTTACCATCTGAAGTATTTATTTGCTTCATTTCCCCTGTAAGTGGATTTTTAATATACCCTTTTATCTCTGCTGTTTTTGTAGAGATCAAAATAGCTATCTCATCTTTATGAACATTAAATTTAAAGGTATCTATCCATTGGTTGCCTAGTGCATCTCGTATGGTTACATTGATGCCATAAGTATCCATATTTGTAGCCATGGTATTAAATGCAAAACTTATGGGTATATCTTTGTAGCTTTTAGCTTGTACAGAACCTAGTGCATCTATACTCCCCTCCGTAAAACTTTTTACACTTTCATTTTTATCCAATGAAATATCATAAGAGAGTCCGTAACCAATTTTATTGCTAATATTGTGGATTCTTAGTGTTGCCTCATATACATTTGAGTTTGAGAGCACATAGTCTTCATTGATGATAAGTTCAGCTTTGAAGTTGTTTAAGTTATCGCCAGTGAGTTTATACACACCTATGTTGTTTTCTTGGTTGTTTATATCTACTATTGATTCTAGTCTATTGTCAGCATCCGTAGCTGTAAGATTGTAACGACCCGATGGTAAAGTCTCTGTACTAAATGAGCCATCATCATTTGTTGTTGTTTCCTCTTTTATCTTTTCATCTAAAACATTTGCAAGTACAATATTTATCCCACCAACACCAGCAAAACCAAAGCCTCTTGAGGGGGAGAGTGATGCATTGGTATCGTTTACTTTTTCTATTTTCCCTGTTACAGTTGTGTTTGCTAAACTTGAGCGTACAAGGAAGTAGGTAGTGTTATCTGCATGAACTTCTAAAAGGTTGTCATCATCTGGCACTTCAGTAGCATTAAGTTCAGTTGTTGAGATGATATTTATCGCTTCCCCACTATGGACATAAGACCATTTTCCATAATATTTGGGTGCCAATAAATAAGTGGATGGAGTGACAGTAACATTAGAAGTATTGTTGTCACTGGTTGATGTCGTTGCTGAAGTATCATTACCATTATTGCTACATCCTAAAAATAAAAAACTTACTATTAACATCACAAATATATTTTTCATCTAATCCTCACAATTATTCATATCAAGTAATCTTACTCAATATACGCTAAATATAGTATTAAAATTGAATAACATTATTCAAAATAGGCAAAAGATGAAAATTATTGATAAAATCAACTATTTGATAGAGGAAAAAGAAATTACTAAAAGAGAATTTGCTAAAAAACTTTTATCACTTGAGCCTATATTGGAGAGTACAGCTAAAGCACCAAGTGAATCAACAATATATGGTTACTTAAATGGTGGTAGAGAACTAAAAGTAGAACTCATCCCCTATATCGCAGAAGTTTTAGAGGTGGATGAACAAGAGCTTTTTAGGTTTGACATTGAGTATGCGAGTGAGTACAACATCCGTTACTCAAAAGAGGCGAGGGAGATTTTAGATCTACTCCAATACGCTCCAAAGATCACCATTGAAAATATTAAAAACCAACTCTTAGAGTACAAAAAGATCCACCTTCAAACAAAAGTCTAAAGGTTCTTTTTTGGTTTAAGTTCTAGTGCATAATTTGGGTTTAATATACTTCTTTTCTATGAGCAATCCTAATCAAGGTAATAACTAAAATGTCATTTTCTTTTAAATACACAATTCTGTAATTACCAGCTCTTTTTCTAAACTTTCCCTTGTGTTTTCCCTTAAGGGCTTTATCTGTGGTGAAGAGACCTTTTTCCAAATCTAGTATTTTTGAGTAAACAAGCTTTTGATTTTCAGAATCTATTTTTTCTAATTCTTTAAAAGTAGCTTTTGGAATAATAACTTTGAACATTAATTAAGACCAAGCCTTTGAGCTACCTCTTCGAGAGAATAAACTTCAGTTTTTCCAGCTTTTAATTCATCTATTCGTTTGTCAGAAATCATTTCGTCTAAAGTGTCAAAATAAGTACTTACTGCTTTTTCAATAATATAAGTACGTGAACGTTCTAGTTCGTGAGCATAAGAGTCTAAGTCAGTTAATAAGGTTTCATCCATACGAATATTAATTGCTTTTTTCATAATGTATCCTTTTGTATCTACATTATACTACAAAGGTTAAAAAAGTTCAAGTGGAGTCTAACGGTTGACTTGAACTGTAAATTTTCGCTAGAAAATTTATTAGTTCCAAGGTTTTGTTGTACTTTTTAGTCTAGTAAGTTCATACTATTTTGGATACTCTCATCTATAAATTTAAAAAGCTTATCTTTGTCATTAATGGCTTTTAAATATTCACTTCTATGTTCATTATCTACATCCACTTTGATGTTTCGATACCCCATCGAGTAGTCATTTGTAGCATCCATTAGCTTAATGATAGGTTTAGTTATTTGATTTGCAATGATAAACGATATGACCACAATAACAAGCACCATAATCACTAAAAATAAGATAACTTGTTTTGCATATTCTCTTTGTTCTTGGAGCAGTCCCTTTATATTCATCTCACTAATAAGTCCCCAATTTACATCTAGTATATCTATATTTTGATGTATCCCTATCACTTGATTGCCGTTTGGGTCCAAATAGCTTAGGATAGAGTCTCCATCTATAAATTCCTCTTCTTTATTGTGCTGATGATTTTTTGTCCAAAGTTTAAATTGTTTTGTTTTTATCTTTTTAGCTGGATTGAGAACATCCTTCAAAGAGTTGATTTTTGAGCGTAGAAAACCATCTTCATCTACAAGATAGTAAGAAAAAGATTCTTCGTACTCACCTTCTTGGAAAAGGTTATGAACTTTGTTTAAGCGTAACTGT
>JALUXP010000108.1 GCA_027013295.1 Sulfurimonas sp. | reverse complement strand
TCAATGTCTTTAAAGTACCCACACTAAGAAATATTGTAAAAACAGCCCCTTACTTTCACGATGGAAGTGCAAAAAGCCTCAAAGATGCATTGCAAACAATGGCAAAGTACAATCTTGGGATAGAGTTTCAAGAGCAAGAGATCAAAGATCTTGTAGAGTTTTTCAAAACGCTCAGTGGAGAGAGACCTAAGATACTGGATAGTGCAAATGACAATTAATCAAACTATAAGACTTATTGTTGCATTTGGGGGAGTCTCTATGGGTTTATTTATCTATTTTTATACCGCCCAAAAAAACTTTACGAAGAACCATAGAGAGTTTATCATAACTGCTACTGCCCTACAATGGGAACAAGCTACTCTTTCAGACAATATTTTACAAAGCTCACTTAAAACCTATTTTGACCAAGATATCATTGCAAAAAATGCAAAAACTCTACAAGATACTTTCAGCAAACTCCAACACACAAAAATTTTACAAGATGACAACTATAAAGCTGTCAAGCTCAACCTTGCCACCATAGGAAAACAACTAGATAGTGAACTTCTTGACCTTAATAGATATGAGATGCTCAATGCTAATGTCAAAAACTCTTTGCTTTTTTTAAACAGGCACTTTAAAAACAACACCTTTACAAGTCAAAAAAATCAAATCATCTACTTTGATGCACTCAAGATTCTTAAGCTACTCCAAGACACAAAAAATACCTTAGACATGGACAACATACGAGGGGAGAGACTCCAACTATCTACTTCGCCTAAAGATAAAAAAATCACTAGATTCATACAACCATTTAACGCTCATGCTCTTTACCTCAAAAAGAATCTTCCCCTATTTATCAACATCACAAATCAAATAACTAAAAACAATATCTCAACAAAAATGACACAGCTCAATACCCTTTTTTCCACTATTGCACTCAATGATTTTAAAACATTTGATAGGTACTCTTTTGTTGTGCTTGTATTACTTTTTATCTCATTTGCACTTATCAGCATATTTTTTTCTAAATATGCCCATGAACGAAGCCAACTCAAAAAGGCAAAGCATTCACTTGAAGAAGCACTTGTTCATGATGAACTCACAGGTATATCTAACAGAAAATCTTTTGAGATAGAGATACTAAAACATAAAAAACCAACTATTCTTCTCATAAATATAGTAGGATTTAAAAATATAAACGATCTCTATGGGGTAGAAACTGGTAGTGAACTTCTCCAACAATTTGCACATTTTTTAAGTGTACAAATAGATTTAGACGGACAAATGCATCTCTTTAGACTTGGATCAGATGAGTTTTGTATCATTTGTACAAAAGAGACAAAAAAAGAGATTATCTCGTTTGCACAAAACTTAGAAGCACTCATCTCTACGCATCCCTTTAAGATCCATACTTCACAGATAAATATACAAGTTAAGATCGCTATCAACGACATCAAACCTTATTTGGAAAACGCAGACTTAACGCTCAAGGTTCTCAAACAAGATTACTCTAAATCTATCCTCTACCATAAAAAAGAGTTTCAACTCAAAAAGGATATCTCTGATGCACTTAAAACAATAGAGTTGATTAAAAATGCTATTGCACAAGACAGTGTTATACCTTATTTTCAACCAATAGTGAATATAGAGACGATGAAGATACACAAATATGAAGCCCTCATCCGGATCCAGTGTTCAGATGGAACTATCTTACAACCTTACCAATTTTTAGAACTTTCTAAAAAAAGTTCCTACTACACTCAACTCACTAAAATTATGATTCAAAAAACACTCGCAACGGCAAGAAAGTTCCCAAAATACAGATTTTCCATCAACTTTTCCATGCTCGATATAGGAAATGAAGAGTTTTTAAAAGATGTTTTTAAAGAGTTTGATAAAGACAGAGACACTAGCTCAAGAATAGATATAGAACTTCTTGAATCTGAAGAGCTACTCCACAAAGAGAGAATAACTCATTTTATAAGCCGCGTTAATACCTATGGTATGAAAATGCTCATAGATGACTTTGGAACAGGATACTCAAACTTCTCATACTTTAGTGACTTCAATATTGATTTTCTTAAGATTGATGGCTCCATCACAAAAGAGATTACCACTGATGCGAAAAAACTTCATATACTAAAGAGCATCTATCAATTTTCCCAAGGGATGGGGATAGATAACATCGCTGAATTTGTAGAAAATGAAGAGATTTTAAATGTTTTAAAAGGGATAGGTATCAAATATGCTCAAGGTTATTACTTCTCAAAACCACTTCCAAGACCACTTGAAAATGATGAGGTTTAACTATGTCAAAACAAGAAACTAAAGAGTATGAAGAGCAACTTATCCAACTACAGATTGAGCTTTTAAAGTTTCAAAACTATGTCAAGAAAAAAGGACTTAAAATCTTGATGATATTTGAGGGTCGTGATGCGGCGGGTAAAGGTGGGACTATCAAGCGTATTACAGAGCATCTCAACCCTCGTGGGGCAAGGGTGGTCGCACTTGAGAAGCCTACAACCAAAGAAAAATCACAATGGTACTTTCAAAGATATGTAGCGCATCTACCCTCTGCAGGGGAGATTGTACTTTTTGATAGAAGCTGGTATAACCGAGCTATGGTAGAACCTGTCATGGATTTTTGTACACAACGCCAATACCATAAGTTTTTGAAAGATGCACCACACTTTGAGAAGATGCTTGTTGAAGATGATATACAAATATTTAAATTTTACTTTTCAGTTTCAAAAGCTGAACAAGCAAGAAGGTTTGATTCGAGAGAGAACAATCCACTCAAAGAGTACAAATTTTCACCTGTAGATAAAGAATCTCAGAGACTTTGGAATGAATACTCTCTTGCAAAATTTATGATGCTTAGTTCAACGCACATTGAGGCAGCACCATGGACTGTAGTAAAAAGTGACAATAAGAAACAAGCAAGACTCAATACCATCAGACATATCCTCAACTTTGTTGAGTACGAAAATAAAATAGATGCAAATAAAATCATGGTCGATAGAGAGATCATAGTTTATGGTAGTGATGAGGCAATAAAGATGGAAAAAGAATTTAAGTTTTCACTCAAATAGTTTCAATATGATTTATAAAAAATTTGGAGATAGATTGTGAATAAAAAACAAACATATATAGGTCTCACTCTTTTAAGTTTACTCTTACTCGCAAGTTATATTACATTTGATAAAATAGAACTTTTTTATAGGCTTCTCATAGGGTTAGGTTTTGGGTATGCCCTCTCTCGTGCAGCCATGGGCTTTGCTGGAAGTGTCAACAAGCTTACAAGAACAGGCTCATCACAACTTGCATCTGCCTTAATGCTTATGTTTGTTCTTACAGCACTCATCACATCTTTTCTAATCTACGGCAATGAAAGTGCCTATAAACTTAGCATATATCCTATAAACCTAGGACTTATCTTTGGTGGTCTCCTGTTTGGTTTTGGGATGGCACTCTCCTCTTGTTGTGCAACTGGATCTCTTACAGATGTCGCCTCTGGTTTTTCGCGTGCTGTTACAACCATCTTTTTTCTTAGTTTTGGGGTTTTTTTAGGGTTTAAAATACAAAAAACTTCCCCTTTAGTAACAGACTCATGGTTATCTAGTCCTATAGGGGAACAATTTAAACATGGTGTATTTTTACCAGATATCTTTCGTTTCGATGGTTTCAATGGCTACTTAGGTGCGCTTATAGTCACGGCAATACTTGCTTACATTGTTTCTCGCTTAGCAAAAAGATATGAAAAGTCTTATTATGCGAAAAACAATATTTCATTAACTGAACAAACACCTAAAGTGCTTACAAACTTTGAAAAAATATTTATAGAGCCATGGAGCATGAAAGTGAGTATTGTCATTATTAGTTTACTTTTTGCTTCACTTCTTATTTTATATACTAAAGGTTGGGGTGCCTCAACTACACTGGGGATATGGTTTGGTAAGTTTTTAATGCTCTTTGGAGTAGAAGCATCCACCCTTGCAGAGTTTACAACAAAAAAAGCAAGTGTCTTTGTAACACCAATCTTACAGCATGGTCCAAGTATTCAAAATATCTCTATCATTTTAGGTGCAATGTTTTATCTACTCATCGCTGGATCTTTCACAAAGAAGTTTGTAGAGGGCTTATCTATCGCTCCAAAAGATTTTCTCGTGTTTGCTGTAGGTGGATTCCTCATGGGATTTGGGACAAGACTCTCAAATGGATGCAATGTAGGCGCACTCTACACCCCCATCTCTGAACTTTCACTCTCAGGATGGTTCTATCTCATCGTCGTTGCAACAGGTGGATTTATCGGAAACTGGTACAGAAAAAATCATATTTACAAGTCATGCCCTACTAATACCAATCCCAGCTAAAAGGATGAATGTATAACTAAAGTTCAGTCTTTAAGACAGCACCATTAGAAGCATTTGCCACTAAGATCTGGTAGCGTTTGAGCCACTTGGATTTTACCTCATTTTTGTAAGGTTTCCATGCAGCTTTTCTTTTTGCAATCTCCTCTTCGCTAACATTGAGTTGCAAGAGATGTCCATCGGTATCTAGTTCTATCTCATCACCATCTTCTATAAGTGCTATGAGCCCACCCTCTGCTGCTTCAGGTGAGACATGACCAATAGAAGCTCCCTTGGTTGCACCAGAGAAACGACCATCTGTGATGAGTGCTACAGAGTCACCAAGACCCATCCCTTGGATGAGTGCTGTAGGTGCTAACATCTCTTGCATACCTGGACCACCCTTTGGACCCTCGTAACGGATAACTACTACATCACCAGCTTTTACTTTTTTGCCCATGATTCCAGCTATTGCATTAGGTTGCGAATTGAAACAAATTGCACTCCCTTTGAACTGTCTCATATGTGGTGCTATTCCTGCTGTTTTTACAACAGCACCTTCTAAAGCAAGATTTCCAAAAAGGATAGAAAGACCACCCACTTGTGAGTATGCATTTTCATTTGTATGGATGACTGAAGTATCTTTTATCTCAGCATCTTTGATGCGTTCTTCTAAAGTTTCGCCAGTTATCATCAATGCATCTAATTCTAAAAGACCACCTCTACGGCTTACCTCTTTCATAACGGCATTTACTCCACCAGCCTCATCAATATCTTTCATATGTATAGTTGTAAGTGAAGGTGATATTTTAGCGATATGTGCTACTTTGTCTGCTATTTTATTGATATTTTCTATCTTGAAATCAACATCTGCTTCTTTTGCAATAGCTAACATATGTAGGACAGTATTTGAGCTTCCACCCATCGCCATATCTACCACAAAAGCATTATGTACAGCTTTCTCATTGAGAATATTTTTGAAGTTATATTTCTCGTTGTTTTCCATCTTTGCAAGTTCAACTATCCGTTTTGCTGCTTTTTTTACCATCTCTATACGCTCTGGAGTCATCGCAAGTACTGTGCCATTTCCGGGGAGTGCTATACCCATCGCTTCACACAAAGTATTCATAGAGTTTGCAGTAAACATACCAGAACAAGATCCTCCAGAAGGACAAGCATTACACTCAATATCTTTAAGCTCCTCCTCTGTCATCTTTCCATCATTAAACTCTCCAACAGCCTCAAAAGCAGTTGCTAGATCAATAGGCGTTCCATCAGCTTTGTGACCAGCTGGCATAGGGCCACCAGAGACAAAGATAGTAGGAACATTTACACGCAACGAACCCATAATCATACCTGGAACGATCTTATCGCAGTTAGGGATACATATCATCGCATCAAGTGCGTGAGCATTCATAACAGTTTCTATAGAATCAGCAATAATTTCTCTCGAAGGAAGAGAATAAAGCATACCTTCATGACCCATAGCGATACCATCATCAACACCAATAGTATTAAAAACAAAAGGAACACCACCAGCCTCGCGGATAGCATCTTTTACTATCTCACCATACTCATGCAAAAAGAAATGCCCAGGGATGATGTCTATGTAGGAGTTTGCAATCCCAATAAAAGGCTTATCAAAATCTTCATCCTTTAGACCTGTTGCACGCAACAAAGAGCGGTGTGGAGCTTTATCGAAACCTTTTTTAATTATGTCACTTCTCATACACTTATTCCTTAATTTTATTTCATAAAATGAAGGAAGCCCTTCATTTATTATTACGGCATCGGAACTCGTCCCGATACCTACGCTAACCGCTTGGGCACTAAAGCTAAGCTCTTACGAGCTAGAATTTTCATCTTATATTATTACGGCATCGGAACTCGTCCCGATACCTACGCTAACCGCTTGGGCACTAAAGCTAAGCTCTTACGAGCTAGAATTTTCATCTTATATTATTACGGCATCGGAACTCGTCCCGACACCTACTCTAACCGCTTGGGCACTAAAGCTAAGCTCTTGTGAGCTAGAAGAAAATTATATATATTTATTTTTTAAATGCGATTATACCATTTTTTTAAAAATTTAGAAGCAAAACTCTTTACAAATAAAATATAAATAGCTATAATTCCGGCTCACTTGTAGAATTAAGTGACAAATTGCGGGAATAGCTCAGTGGTAGAGCACGACCTTGCCAAGGTCGGGGTCGCGAGTTCGAACCTCGTTTCCCGCTCCATAATATATTGTTAAACTGTAAATTCATATTCATTATGCCCAGGTGGCGAAATTGGTAGACGCAGGGGACTTAAAATCCCCCGGTAGCAATACTGTGCCGGTTCGACTCCGGCCCTGGGCACCACTGATAAATATGATAAAGATAACTGGTGCCATCGCCAAGTGGTAAGGCCGCAGCCTGCAAAGCTGCTATCCCCAGTTCAAATCTGGGTGGCACCTCCAGTTTTTATGATATAATTTTATCAGTACAATTCATTGTACACAACGCGTGGATCTTTGGCAGAGTTGGTCGAATGCACTGGTCTTGAAAACCAGCGAGGGTCACACCTCCCAGAGTTCGAATCTCTGAGGGTCCACCATTTTTTTACACAACCCCCTTATACACGATACTTACAGAGATTTTTCATAACTAATTTTTATATTGATATTTTGTTGATTGTTATTAACTCGCCGGTCATAAAACCGGAAGATTTGTGATTTTTGGTCGCAGAGTGGTCGCAGATTTATTACCTCTATAAAAAGCTCTCAACAATAATAAGATATAATCACATAAATAATCAAAAGGAAATCAAATGACTGCTGAAGCTGAAGTTGTAAAAAAAGGCATTGAATTAACAGAGAAAGCCATTGAGGGAGTTGGAAATAATTTAGCCAAGGAAGGTAATAAATATAAAGAACTATTGAAATATACCAGCAGAAATAGTAAAACAAACAATTTTAATTGGACCGAATTTTGTTAAATTTTTATTGACAGCTTTAAAATCAAAAAGAACTGATGCAAAAACAAAATTATTATTTACTGGTATTATAGTAGCCCTTTCTACATTACTAGGTTTTATGGTTTGGGATATTTCATTAATAACTATGCTATTTGCTATTGGTACATTTGCAGGACCTGTTACAATTATAGGTGGTGTAATGTTTGGTTCATTAATTATATTAATAAAGTCTGCCCTTACAGCATTTTTAGTATTACTATCTATGAAGTTATCCAATATGATGTATGAAAAAGATGAAATAGAACTCATAGCGAATGAAGCCTTCGGTAAAGAAAATGGGGAAAGCTTTGCCGAAACATTTCACCAGTTAACAAATTGGGATAATGGAAATATAGATAAATTTCTTAATCTAGCCAATAAGTATTTTAACAAAGTAGGTGAAAAGTTTGAGAATAAAGATTTATCCCGTATTGAAGAAAAAATATCTGCTATAGCAACAAAGAAAAAAAGTACAAATAATGCAGGAGCTACAAGTAGTTTACTAAACCAATTAAGATCTATAAAAAGAAAAAAAATACTTGATGAAGATATAGTAATACTAGTTATAACACTACTATATCATGCAGTATCTATAGACGGTGAAGCTAGCAATGCAGAAATAGATATCTTAATAGACTTTATAAAAGAAGAATATACTCTAGATGATACTGATGTACAAATTTTTTTCAATCAAATCAATAAAGAAAGTAACATTGAAGTTCTATTAGAAGAATTACAAGAATTACTTTCAAAAAACGAGGTTCAAAACCTAGTAAAAATAATAGAAGAAATTATATCTTCTGATGCAGAACTAGCAAAACTCACAAAGGAAGATTCTTTTGGCAATGTAATAGTAGATATACCTGAAAATAAACTTGAAAGACTTTGGTCAGAGTATTA
>JALUXP010000107.1 GCA_027013295.1 Sulfurimonas sp. | reverse complement strand
GCCATGATAGCTGAGGGAATCTAGCATGAAAAAAGTAGCTAATGCTATGATAACTAAGAGAATCTAGCATGAAAAAACTATTGTTACTATTATTGGGCATCTTATCGGTTGCACTTTACGCAAAAAGTGATTTTGCACCATTTATCGAAAAACAACTCGATATTATTCAAAAGATGGAAAAAAATAGTATCAATAGAGATGAGATGCTAGCCTTAGTAAAAGAACAAGAAACACTTTACATCAAAGGGATAGATACACTTTTAGAAGATAAAAAAGAGTATATTGAAAATGCAAAGTTCTATAAGTCTGATATCTTTGCACTGAGAAAAGTTAAAAATCTCAATAAACGATTGGGTAATTCTTATGCAGTTTTGCGTGATGAGGTTAAGATAAAAACATATCTTATTTTAGATGCACAGACTAAAATGATCCAAAAATTGTTAAAAGCACTCAATGATAAAACCTTTGATGAGTATCAAGAATTTTCATCCAATACTTTTGCCCAAAATCAAATAGAAATGGCTAAAATCAATAATAAAGATTATATGCCATATCTTCAAGAAAAAGCAGAGTCTGCCCCTTTAAAAATGGCTCAGAAAAATATCAAAGAATACTACGCTATTATAGAATTTAACCATGACATGATAAAGTATTTGTCTTTTTATGACAAACGGATGTACTCTTTAAATGAATATGCAAAATATGGTTTACTTGGTCCAGTTATGAAGATAAATAATGCACCAATTACGAAGTCTATAAATGGTGCACTTGAAGTTGTGGGTCTCAATATTGTAAAAATATTATTTATGATGCTCATTACAATTTTATTATATGTCATCAGTAAATATCTCTTTAAAATTTTAGTGATAGTGATAAGTAGAGTAAAGTTTACTACTAAGTATTCTGCAGAGATACTCAACAAGATTAGACAATATGCTGAGTTTACAATTTTACTTATTAACTTAGAACTTATCATATACACCTATAATGATTTTGTGAGCTTAGGGGTCGTGAGTAAACTTTTTGCTATCGCTTATAGTATTTTATTTGCTCTTGTGATTTATAAAGTTATAAATACTATTGCATCTATTAAGATTAGTCATATTGACAAAAAAACATCGCAGATAAAAAATGAGATTATCAATGTTGGCATAAAAATAGTGAACTTTATCATCTTTGTGTTAGGTCTTTTACTCGTACTTCATTCAGCTGGTGTCAATCTAACGGCTGTTTTATCTGGTCTTGGTATTGGTGGTTTTGCTGTTGCTTTAGCAGCAAAAGATTCTCTTGCTAACTTTTTTGGAACGCTCTCTATTTTGCTTAGTGATACCTTTTCTCAAGGTGACTGGATAGTCGCTGATGGAGCAGAAGGGACTGTTGTAGAGATTGGTTTGAGAGTAACTACCATCAGAACATTTGACAATGCACTCATCTCAGTTCCTAATGCAAACTTAGCAAATGCAGATATAAAAAACTGGAACAAGCGAAAGTTGGGTCGAAGAATCAAAATGAGTTTAGGTATAAAATATAACTCTAAATCAAGCGATATAAGAAATGCTGTCAAGGAGATAAGAGAGATGCTAATCCACCATCCTGAAATAGCAACCGTAGATACAAAGGTAGATTTAAGTAAAAACAGTGAAGCAAAAATCATATCTCATGAAGATTCTAATGGAATTAAAAATACACTTTTGGTTTATTTAGATTCTTTTAATGATTCAAGCATCAATATCTTAGTATATTGTTTTACTAAAACAGTCAATTGGGCAAAATGGTTAGAAGTAAAAGAGGATGTTATGCATCAAATAATGGAAATCTTTGAAAAAAACAATCTTGAATTTGCTTTTCCATCTCTCTCTGTCTATAAAGAGGGAAGTTACACTTAGTTAGTTTTTTGAGTGTAGAATGTTATGATTAATATAAAAAAAGGATATACAAAATGAGTACAGAACTTTTTGAAAAATTTGAAAAAATAGTTTACGACAATGACTTTGATGCTTTTAAAGCAGAGATAGAATCTGGTGCAGATATAAATCTGCAAAATAAATATGGTTGGACACTACTCCATATAGCTATTCGTAGAGATAGGCGTGATATGGTGGAGTATCTTTTAGAACAGGGTGCAGACATAAACATGATAGATGGTGTAGGTTGGACACCTTTGATGGAAGCTATTATGGATGAAAAAACAGAGTTAGTTGCTTTTCTTGTAGGTCAAGGTGCCGATAAAACCATAGCAAACCAAAGAGGTGCAACAGCAGCTATGCTTGTACAAAAATTTGGTCGCTCTTCAATGGTGCAATATTTTTAATTAAAAAAGATGAAACCTTGCCAGATAGCAGCACTTAAGATTCCTGCTGCTATGCCAGCTACTATATCATCCCCCATCACACCTACACCACCAGGAGCTTCACGGTCTAGTCGCCCAATGATAGAAGGCTTAGCAATATCAAAATAACGAAAAAGTATAAATGATAAAATAGATTGTACAAGAAATCCATTTTCAAAATTTACCACTTCACTTGGACTCACACTTATAGCAGGAGCGATGCTTAGTGCAAACCACATTCCTGCGAGTTCATCAATCACTATGCGTTTATCATCATGGATTGCTGAGTTTTTTTCATATTTATTTATCTCTTTAATAGCAATTATAGAGATGAGTACAGTAGCTAAAAATAAAGTCTGTGCATCAAAGTAAATAAGTATGAGCATACCAAGTGGAAGTGAAACTAAAGTACCTACAGTACCAGGAGCTTTTGGAGCTAAGCCACTATAGCCTAATGTTATAAAAAACCAATTCATGTTGTTCCTATTATGTGAGAGAAGTTGTTTGGTACAACTTCATAAGTTTTATGTAAAAATCTGTCTCTGTATGATTTTCTAAAAGTCCAGAAACTGGGAGTAAATCATAATAAAGTTTTTCAAGATTTTTAAAGCGATTTGGAAATAATTTACCCAATATAAAAGCACTTATCTCTTTACGAATAAGTACAGTTGGAGGGAGTATTCCAAGTTCTAAAAGTTCAAGTATAGAATCTGCATGATAAGATATCTGATGGTGTTGACCATGTGGACAAGTATTTTTACTAACAAGAGTTGTACATTTATCACAATATGCAAACTCACTAGCAACTGTTATCTCTATATCTATCCCTATCACTTTGTCAATGATAGATTTATCTGAATTAGCATCATAAAACATACCAAGTCCTGCATGGTTTTTCCCAATAGTAAGTCTATCTACACCATAATTTTTAGCAACAATAGCATCAAGGATAATTTCGTTATAACCTGCAAAAATGTAGCTGTTTTCAAGAGGAATAATCACTACTTTATTTTTAGTTAAAAAATTGTTTATGAAAAACTCCAAAGTTTCTTTACGAATATCATAAGCAAGATTTGATTCTGTATAAGGTTTGAGTAAAAAGATGACAAGAAGGTCTGTATTGTCAAGAGTTTGGCGGATAAGTCTTTCATGAGCACGGTGCAAAGGATTTGCTGCCATCATCAGAGCCGTTGTGTGCTTCGCTTCAACCATCTCTTTGGCTTCATCTATCTTTTTTTTACATTCAAGAACTTTTTTATTGCTTAATTCAAAATTCCCACTGACCGCAAGTGTACCAATTCTACTGAGTGTTGCTTTAACTCCAGGGTGATTGAGGTCTGTTGTACCATATATTTGTTCTATTCTAAGGAGGGGATCTATCTCAAATATCTCTTCAACTACTAAAGTAGCAAATTGTTTGCCTTTACACAAGATACTCAACTCTTCATCTTTATGTAAAGAACTTAATACTTCTTTGTTCATTTTTCCAGATGGTGCTAAAATAAAAGGGAAGGGAAATGTTTGTCCATTGATAAGACCCGTGTCTAAAATCTCTTTAGACTCTGTAGCATTCATGAGCTTTGTGGCAGGTTTTAAAAGACCATTTTTAAGTAGCTCTAGTGCAGAAGCAGCCTCAGAGTCTATGAGTATTGTTTTATTTTTTCTTGACGATGTCATATTTTTTTCGTTTTTCCCATAGACTTTTTCTACTGATGCCTAGTTTTTTAGAAAGTTCTGTATCTGGAAACTTACTTTGATAATTTAAAACAATAAATTTCACATAATCCTCTATTGGTAAAATTTCTCCTTGGTCAAAGACATTGGTATCACTTTTTATATCTAAAACTTTGAACTCTACCTCTTCGATCTTATCTGTGCTTGCAATAATAGCTTGTTTATTAGCAATAGCCTCAACAAAAGCTTTTCGCTCAGGCTTTTTAAGTATTTGGTAATCAATGATATAGAGAATAGAGTTTGGGCTTAAAGCGTTGATCTCATTTAAGGCTTTTGGATTTGAGAGACTGATAAAGTTGAGTGCTTTATTTTTAATTTTTGCATATTCAAATGCAAAGGCATCTGCATTTTTAGTAAAACCGCAAGAGATAAAAAGTGGCAACTCAATCTCCTTATAGTTATAATCATTTTTAATGTTTGAAAATGAATGCTCTAAATACTTTTCATACGCTTCATTTCTTTTTTTTACTGTTTCATAGTCTTGATAATGATGAATTTTACGAATAAGCTCTTCAATCATAAATGGTTTAAGAATATAGTCTTTTGCTCCAGCAGATAAAGGTTTTGATACAGTATCATTTGAGATATATGAGACCATAAGTATGATGATAGAGTTTTTAAAGGTATCTATGACAGGGTTAAAGTCTTGTCCATTGATATTTGTCGAGAGTAAAACAACATCGTAATTGTTACTTTTAATCGCATCTCTTGTTGATGTACACATCTCGCAGATATGTCCCAATTCACCTAGTTTTGTTGCTATACTTTGGGCTAAATAAACTTCATTTTCTATAATTAATATTTTCAATTTTAATCTTCTTTCCAGTTATAATACTTTAAATTTGCATTGGCAATAACACCAACGCCTTCACCTCTACCAATAAATCCAAGCTTTTCTGTAGTTGTTGCTTTTACATTTACACGAGATTGGTCTATCTTTAAAATTTGACTTAAAATTTTTCTCATTGGTAGTTTATATTTTCCTACACGAGGCACTTCTGCCATAATTGTTATATCTACATTTATGATTACAAATCCAAAATTATAGATTTTCTTTACTACAAAGGAGAGTAGTTCTTTAGAATCTATATCTTTAAATTTGTCATCATTATCTGGAAACAACATCCCTATATCACCTAAGCCAGATGCTCCAAGTAGAGCATCAATGAGTGCATGGATAGCGACATCACCATCACTATGGGCTTTAAAACCAAATGCTGAGTCAATCTTAACACCTCCGAGAACCATCTCTTTGTTATCTTCAAATGCGTGAACATCAAACCCTGTGCCACTGAGTGTATCAGGGGATGGTGCTTCTAAACAAGGGATGTTTTTCAAATCACTGAGATGGGTAATCTTGAGTGCATCTTCATCACCTAAAATAAACTCCCTTGAACCACCCTTAGCAACAATAGCACTGCTTTCATCGGTAAACTCTTCTTCTGTCTGCAGGGCTTCTTTTAAGATCTTTGTTCGTGAGAGTTGTGGGGTTTGGACGCGTTTTACCTTCTCTCTGTCTATAGTGTTACCATCGTAAACAATAGTGTCAGTAACTTTGAGATAAGGCACAATAGAATCAGCAAAATCTTTTTTCGCAATAATCTCATCTAAAAAAGATTGTGAGATACAAGATCTAGCAATATCACTCACTAGGACAAACTCTGTAGTGACATGTGCAAGGGCATTTTTTAAGGATTGTTGACGAGTTAATCCACCTTCGACAAAGGTGAAATCCGCATAAATTTTCATAAACTCTATATCATCATTTGAAGCTGTGATTATCACATTGTTAAAATTAACTTTTTCTTGTAGAGAATTTGTTACGAATTGCCACAAAGGAAGATGATTGATGCGAAGCCACTGTTTTTTTACATCAAGCTCAAATCTGCTAGAGCTACCTGCTGCAAGTAAGATAAGTGTAGTCTCTCTCAAAAAGTGTCCTCGCAAAGATAGGTGTTACGAAATTATACACTAATAAGATTTTGTGTTGCTTAAACTTTAGCCTTAATATGCCAAGGTTCATACCTTACACCATCATTATTAAGCAGTGTGTAACGCATCTCTATATAGGGAAGCTTTTTAAGTTCACGAAACTCTTTTGTGAGTGCAAACCTAGAAGTAAAATTGGCATATCCAAAGCCACGCTTTCCTAAGTCATAATCCCCTGTAGAGTGGTAGCTATACGCTGGAGGGGCTATGGAACTCGTTGTTTGAGTGATGTTGCCATGGTTTCTGTAGAGTTTGTCTGCAAAGAGTCGCATCTGTTTAATCACACTTCGGACACCAGAGGTTAGAATAACACTGTGAGTATCTACATCTTTTTGTAGTCTGGTGAAGCTTTCAAGTGAAGTTCCTTTGAAGATAAAGTGTCCACTACCGTTAATCTTTTGTAGATCAGAACGCTTAATGCTAGTTGTGATATGTTCTACTGTTTTATCTCCATAAAAACCATAACGAGAAGGGTCTTCATAAAAAAATCTTTCCATAAGATAGATCTCTGCTTGCGTAAATTTTCCTATGGAGCTATAGTTTCTGGCATAATAGAGTGCAGAGTTATATGAAATGATATTGAAGTTTGAAAATCCAACAAATTTTTTGAGCCTTTTAAATCTTTGCCTTAAAAGAGTTAATGTCTGAAAATCTTCATGTGATAAATATATGTCGTTAGATGATTGAGTGATAGAACAAAGGCTATCTACAGTGTTAGCTACAGCTGAACTTGCACTAATAATTGAGAGCGAGGTTGCTTTTTTTAGAAAATCTCTTCGGGAGTTAGAGTTATTTACATGATGGGTATGATTGTTTGTAAACAAATGAAACATGATTGACTTAACCCCCTTTTTTTGTCTTCTAATCTAATTATAACATATCCTTTCAAAAAAAAGTTTAATATTTCATCCTTGCTAAGCAAGTAGATGAGAACAATATAGGAGATGAGCCTTTTAAGAAAAATAAGATAGAATACTGTATGAATAATGATCAAAACATAATAAAGCAATTTTTAAAAACTTTAATTATAACAATGGTACTTTCAGGTGCTATAAGCAACACCACTATATATCTTGTTTCCAAAGATAATTTTAACCATAAACTAGCAAACAAGATTAAAAAGCATGTAGATAGGGGCTTAGATAAAGCAAAAGATAACTTATCATCAAAAGCATTTTTAAAACATATAAAAAGGATAGATTTTACAATATTTGAAATATATGATAAAAACAAACAAGAGCTTAGTAGCTTTTTTAAAGATACAAAAAATATAAAACAGATAAAAAAATATTATCTCAATGCTAACCACATTTTTCCAACTACAAAAGAGACAAAATATGATTTTTTTGAAATACAAAATGACCAATTTTATATATTTGTTTTTCATCCAATATATAAAAACAATAAACTTTTAGGATATCTAAAAGGGGTAAAAAAAATAGACAATAGTGTTGTGAAAGAGTTTGAACACAATATTTACTATACATTAATCATCATTTTAATATCTATAATTATCTTTAGTTTATTTATCTTTCCTCTTATTTATATTGCCTACAAACAACTCAATCTAAATCGAGTTGAACTAATGACTAGTCACCTTCTTACCATTAGGACTTTAGGAAATGCCATAGCACTAAAAGATAGTGATACAAATGAACACAATTATAGAGTTACGATCTATTCTGTTTTATTGGCTCAAGAATTAAATCTACAAAAGGAACAAATACAAGAACTAATGATAGGTGCATTTTTACATGATGTTGGTAAGATTGGTATATCTGATAATATATTATTAAAACAGGGTAAACTTACAAATGATGAATTTGAGATAATGAAACAGCATGTTCAAAAAGGCATTAGTATAGTAAAAGGAAACAACTGGTTAGAAAAAGGGATAGATGTAATTTACTCACATCATGAAAAGTATGATGGTAGTGGTTATCCAAAACAAATTTCAAAAGAAAAAATTCCAAAAATAGCAAGAATATTCTCAATCATAGATGTATTTGATGCTTTGACTTCAAAACGACCATACAAACAACCATTTAGCTATGAAAAAGCTATAAATATATTAAAGGAATCTAGTGATACACATTTTGATCCTGAAATATTAGATATATTTATAAAGATATCTGATAAGCTTTATACAGAAGTAAGCAATAAATCACAAGAAGGGCTAAGAAACAGCTTAGATAATTTAATTAGAAAATATTTTTTGTAACTTTTCTCGTTTGTCCCCGATGGGAATGCATACCACTAAAATAACTCATGAAGTATGCGTTCCAAAGCTGGAGCTTAAGAATGAGGAAAGTT
>JALUXP010000106.1 GCA_027013295.1 Sulfurimonas sp. | reverse complement strand
AAATTTAAAAGTAGTTCAAAACTACCTAAAACCCAAAGAGTTAAAAATGGCATTAGAAATCATCAAAGAAAATCAAAATAATTTTACAAGGATTTGGAATGAATGGTTTAACTAAAGGTAAAGAAGTTCACTTTGATGATGAATATTTACACGTAAAACTTGAAGATGGAAGAATTATATCTACTCCTATGGAGTGGTATAAACCACTTAAAGAAGCTTCAATATCAGAACTAAAGAACTACAAACTTATCTGTATGAATACTGGTATTGAATGGGAATCTATTGATTACCATCTTAATATAGAGAGTATGTTAGAACTCTCACTAGAAAAAGTTGCATAAAGATATAACAAATACGAGGAGACCAATAATTTACCCTAGCGGGAAAATTATTGCTCATGACTGCTATTGTACTCCATACACTTAGCTTCTTAATTAATTCTAATAAATACTAATTAGTTCTTAAGTTTTTTATTGTTACAATTTTATGAATCAAATAAAAGGTGTCTAGATGAATGCTATAGTTGAAAAAATTTTAAATGATGCGAAAATTGCTTATAAAGAAAGTATAAAAATTGAAAATGAGATCTTAGAAGATCACATATTATCAATTATTGGAAACGCTCAGTCGATTCTCAATAAACAAAGTGCACCTAATCAAAAGAATAACTCACATGAAAAGAGTAATCAAGAATCAGATGAAGTTCAAAAAGTACATAGAAAAGTACCTAGGTGGTTAAATAATCCATCTCAATACAACTATAAAATTTTAACAACTTTTATGACTTTGTCAAATAAAAATACAACTCCGATTAGTGTTTCCTTACTTGAAAAACATTCAAATATAGAAGACAATAAGTTTACTTCACATTTTAATCAGATGAAGATAATCTCTGAAAAAAATCATGCAAAAGTATTTGATGAAATGTATGGAGAAGTAAATCTATGGGAACCTATAGCTGAATTTATCATTGATTTATATAAGAAACGTTAATATAATTGGAGTGCAAATGAAAAAATTAAATAAACTATCACTAAAACAAAGAGAAGAACTTTTTAGACAGCTTCGTATTTCAATTACACATCACTCTAATGCAATGGAAGGAACAACCCTCTCTTTTGGAGAAACAAAAGAACTGTTAGAGTTAGGACATACGGCTGGGCATAAACCACTTGGTGAGCAACTTGTTATTTTAGGCTTTGCAAAAGCTTATGATGTAATAATTCGTGAGGCTACAAATAAAGAAAATATTATTGACAGTAGTTTTATAAAGGATATTCATGCAATTATGTTTGAAGATGCTCTAAAAGTTGCACCTGAATATGTTTCTAAGCCTGTTGGAGCATATCGTCTAGATGAAAGATACATTAAAGGTGTAGATATAAAACTATCAACACCTAATAAAATCTCGAATGATTTAGAAAATCTACTTTATAAATTTAATAGTAATAATATGAGTTTAGCAGATATTGCAGAGTTTCATATCTTATTTGAAAGAGTACATCCATTTGCCGATGGCAATGGAAGAGTAGGAAGATTAATAATGGCTTTTCAAGCTATACAAAATAATATCGTTCCACCTCTCATTGAGAATGAGCATAGAAATGAATACTTAAAAGCTATTAATGATAAAGATGAACTTTTCAAGTTTATAGATGAGAGCATTAAAAACAGTATGAACTTACTAGACTAAAAAGTACAACAAAACATAGGAACGCAATAAATTACCTAGCGGAAATTTATGGTTCTATTCGACCGTTATACAGCCACACAAACTTTTTTGCAATTTTACAATTTAATATAAAAATGATATACTTCTTATATGAGATATGAATATGATATTAACAAAAGCTTATCAAACAAGCAAAAACATGGTATTGATTTTGAAGAGGTAGAACTTCTTTGGAATGATGATAGGATGGTTGAAATCTTAACACCTTATGAAGATGAAAAAAGATTTATCAATATTGGAAAAATCAATAGCAAGTTTTATACTGTTGTAACAACAATTCGTGAAAAAGAGAAGATTAGAATAATCTCTGCACGAAGAGCAAGAAAAAAGGAGATTGAAATCTATGAAAGCTGAAGAATTTGATAAAATATTTGATAATAACGAAGAAGATATAATTGACTATCTTGATTTATCAACAATAAGAAGACCAAACATAGAACCAAAAAGAATTAATATCGACTTTCCAACTTGGATGGTTAAAAAACTTGATGAAGAGGCACAACATATTGGAGTAAGTCGTCAAGCTATCATTAAAACTTGGTTAGCTGATAAACTTATTCACAATGAGCATCACAAAATAGCTGTCGGATAAGAACCCCATCTTTAACATATCTACCAAATACTGAAGGACGAGCAGAATTAAAGAAAAATTTAATCAATAAACTTAATAGTATTACTAAACAAACATTAGATGACTTATTTTAATCAATTATTATAAAAATAAAGATACAATAGTCATGACTAAAATACAAAGGCAAAAATTATGCAAAGATTATTAGTAGATGTAGAAGATAGATATATAAATCTTGTTATAGATTTATTATCTAATTTGAAACAAAATATAGTTAAAAATGTAATAATACAAAAAGAAAAAGAGAAAAATATATCTAAATTAGATACATTTCGTAGATTAAGAGCTAAATCAAACAATAAAACAAAATTAACAATGGCAATGGCAATAAATACAAATGAAATGGTAAATGATGGTATATTTTGATACAAATATATTATTATATGCCTTTATTAAAGATACAGATGATAAAAAACAAAGGGATATTTCAGTTAAATTAGTTGAGGAAGCTATTGATAATAACACTTTAATTATATCAGAAGTAATATTATGTGAATTTGCATTTGTTTCAAGTAAACTAAATGAAAGTAAAGATGATATTGATGATAATTTAGAATTTTTATTGACATTTTTACAGCCATCAAATTTTAGTATTAATCAAAGAATGATAGAAATACTTAAAGAAACAAGTTTGTATGTTAGTTCATCAGATGTATCTCATTTAGCTTTTGCTGAATATCATAATGCAAAATTAGTTACTTTTGATAAGGGATTTAAAAAGCTTAAAAATATCTCTAATATTGAGATTGATATAAAGTAGCAAACCTAACAAATCGTAGGAACTAACAAGGCTACACTTGCGATAATTTAAACTTTTATTTTAAAAATTTACTTTTAAGTAATCTAAATTTAAAAGTGAAAATATCGCCTTGTAGTTCAACTCAGTCGCTATACTGAAAAATCAAATATGCTATAATACAAACAAAAAAGGAGAGTCCATGGTAGCCATAAAACAAGAAGCACAAGAGATGATACAAAATCTTCCTGATAGCTGTACTTATGAAGATATTCAATATCACCTTTATGTTGTAGAAAAAATTAAAAATGGTATTAGTCGTGCTGAAAATGGCGAAGTCTCATCACATCAAGATGCAAAACAAAGAATGGCTAAATGGCTTTCACACTAAAGTGGTCTGAAGAGGCTCTTGAAGATATTGAGTCTATCGCCACTTACATAGAAAAAGATTCCCCAACTTATGCGAAATCGGTAGTTTCTAAATTTTTTGAAAAAGCTGAAATATTACAAGAATTTTCAGAACTAGGTCGAAAAGTTCCTGAATTCAATGACACAAAAATTCGAGAAATTTTTGTTTATAGTTATAGACTAATATATAAACTAAATGAGCAAGATATTTTATTTGTAGCTGTTGTTCACGGCAGAAGACTTCTTGAAAATCATTAGCAAAGTATAACAAAATATAGTAGCGAATAAGTACCCTAGTGGGAACTTATTCGCTATATTCAGTCGCTACCTAAAAACCAACTAATTCTTAAAATTTTAAACTAATATGTTACCATAAGAAGCACTCCTCCTTAAATCAATTTATATTGCTTTTTACAATATCATGTTGTTTCTCTTCCTGTTGCTTTTTTATAAATGTTACCAACTATGCAATAGTAGAAAGAAAGAGAGTAACAGAACACTCTATGGGTATCTACCCACATCAAATTAAGCGACTTCTTGTCGCACGCATAAATAAAGAGAGAGAACAATAATTATATAAATAGGAGCGTAACTTTTTTTATGTACTTTAAAAATCAATATATCAATATATGTTGATATATTGTCTATAATATAGTATAATGTTAAAATAAAATCATAAGGAGTTATAGTTATGAAAATAGAAGTACTAGGCACAGGGTGTAAAAAATGTATAGAGTTAGAAATGATAGTCAAACAAGCTATTGCTAAGAGTGGCAAGTTTGTCCAACTTGAAAAGGTAGAGGACATTATGAAAATCATGGAATATCAAGTAGTAAGTACTCCTGGTCTTGTTATCAATGGGGAAGTTGTAAGTACGGGTAAGGTTCTCTCTGTCGATGAAGTTTTAGCATACATTACTAAGTAGTATTTATGTGGCAATCTACAGTCGATTATTTGACATTAGACCTTTTAGGTTTGGGCGGACACCTTGGAGCAAGTATAAACTTTTTTATCTACGATACTATCAAGATATGGTTTTTACTGATTAGCATTATCTTTGTGGTTTCTTACTTACGAACCCACTTCAACACAGAGTATGTTCGTGCGCATCTTCAAGGGAAGTCTGAACTCTATGGAAATGTACTCGCTGCACTTTTTGGGATCATCACTCCCTTTTGCAGTTGTTCTGCTATTCCTCTGTTTTTAGGCTTTATTCAAGCTCGGATTCCCATCGGTGTGACATTTTCCTTTCTCATCAGCTCACCTATGAACAACGAGATAGCCATAGCCCTACTCTTTGGTCTCTTTGGCTGGAAAGTTACCGCTATCTACATAGGATTTGGTCTTGTAGTTGCCATTGTTGGTGGTTTTGTCATCGGTAAGCTGGGTATGGAGAAATATGTCTTGATGGATGTCAAACCTATGGAGGGTGAGCTAGAAGAGGTAAAAATCTCCCTTACCATGAAAGAGAGAGCAAAAGAGGCGTATGAATATACTGCTGATATTTTCAAACAGATCTATCTCTATGTTCTCATCGGTGTTGGTGTTGGTGCTATCATCCACGGCTATATTCCAGCTACATTTATAGCACAGTATGCAGGAGCAGATAATCCTTTTGCTGTTTTAGTGGCAGTTATCATGGGGATACCTATGTACTCCAATGCAGCGGGTGTTATGCCTCTCGTAGAGGTACTTACACAAAAAGGTATGCTTTTAGGAACGGCTCTTTCATTTATGATGGCAGTTACAGCACTAAGCTTACCAGAAGCGATGATACTCAAAAAAATCTTACATACGAAACTTATAGCAATATTCTTTGGTATCGTAGGATTTGGGATTATCTGTATAGGGTATCTTTTTAATTTTATTCTATAAGAAAAATTCAAAAAAAGGAAAAATATATGAAATTTATACTCACCTTACTTGCAATATCTCTAGCACTTATAGCTAGTGAGACAAATAAGCTTAATATTGATGATGCTTTTTATGAAAGTAGTGTCAAAAATGCTCCAAATGCCAAGCCTATTCTTGTTAAAGACACAGATAGTGCTATGGGAAGATACAACCTCCATGCAAAAAAGCTTGGTATCAAAACACTCTCTCGCGCACATGGACATCTTTGTGATGGTCTTGTACTTGCCTATGTTGAACTTGCAAATACTCTGCCAAAACTCTTTAGTGATGGCATTGTCGATAGGACAGATTTGCGAGTGGTGGTAAAGAACTCTCCTTGTTTAGTAGATACTTCTGCACTTATGAGTGGGGCTCGCATCAACCACCGCACACTCTCACTTGACAACTCTTTAGGTGGTAGTTTCATTGTGCAGAAGATTTCAACTGGCGAAACCTACAAAGTTTCTCTAGCAGATACAAGCTTTCTAAAAAAACTAAAATCTAAAGAGAAAGAGATTAAAACTAAAATAAAACACCGCAAAAAAGTAACACCACAAGATATAGATGCAGTGGAGGCACTAGCCTTTAGTGCTATGAAGTATATGCTAAATACCGATCCAAAAAAACTTCTCAAAATAACACGGCTCAAAAACTACAACTATAAGTTCAACATAAAGCAGATAGGCTCTCGTAGTGATATAGTCAATAAAAATATAGGAAGATAATCATGAGCGAGCATCACCATCATCACGAGGTAAGTGGTAAAAATCTTTTTATCACCATCATCTTAAATGTCATTATCACCCTCTCTCAAATAGTTGGAGGCATTATCTCAGGCTCACTTGCACTCCTAAGTGATGCTATGCATAACTTTAGTGATGTATTAGCACTACTCATCGCCTATGGGGCGAACCGTTTAGCAGCCAGACCAAATAGTGAGTCCAAAACTTTTGGCTATAAACGCGCTGAGATTTTAGCGGCACTCTTTAACGCTTCTGTACTTATAGGTATAGCTATTTTTCTTATAGTGGAAGCCTTTCATAAATTCTATCATCCTGAGGCTATTAACTCTCTCTGGGTTATTGGGCTTGGAACACTCAGCATAGTTTTAAATGCAGCAAGTGTACTGCTTGTAAAAGATGATGCCCATGACAACATGAACATCAAGGCTGCTTATCTACATCTTTTAACAGATGTTATGACAAGTGTTGCCGTTGTCGGTGGCGGTCTTCTTATGTACTACTTTGAGCTTTTTTGGATTGACCCTGTTATCTCAGCACTGATAGCACTCTATCTTATCTGGGCTTCTATTGGACTTGTCAAAGAGAGTAGTGCCATACTGATGCAGTTTACACCTGAGGGGGTAAATATTGAAGAGGTGATAGCGAGTATAGAAGAGGAGAGTGAGATAGCCAATGTGCATCATATTCATATCTGGAAACTCGATGATAACCATATCCACTTAGAAGCGCATCTTGATTTTAACGAAGATGTAACACTCTCTGAGTCAAATCAAGTCATAGATACTTTAGAGAAAAAGCTCCATGATGCTTTTGATGTAGAACACACGACCTTTCAGTGTGAGTTTGATAGAGACGATATAAAAGGGAAGATAGCTTAAACCAAAATTATACAATAAAACCAGCTGCAATCGTCAAAAGACCCAACACAAAGAGAACTGAACCGCTAATAATCCCTGTTTTATTTTTGGAAAAAGCGTAGGCATAGAGTGCTTTGAGGATATTATTACTCCCAGTTGCAATCAAAATGGCGGTAGAAGCTCCAGAGATTGTTACATCAAATTTTGAAGATAAGATAGAGAGGACAAAAGGGTCAATATCTGTAAAACCAACAACAAAAGAGAGGATATTTAGACCTACATCTCCATAATTTTTGAGTACAAAATGTGTAACAGTCGCCATCGCAATAAATAAAAATGCGAACAAAAAGGCTGTACTTAATTCCAAAGGGTTTTTATCATCCTCTGGCTCGTGCGTATCACTTTTTTGTTGTTGCTTGGATTTTTTAAAGAGTACTAAAGCACTAATCATTGTTATCAAAGTTAAAAAAGCAAATGGTACTACTATTGCAGAAGCAATTTTAAAGTTAAAAGCATAAGCAATACCCAGTAAACGAAGATACATCAACGCTGTAGCGATGATAATAGAGGAAGAAAAAAGGTAATAACTTCGCCTCGATGAAGCTTTTTTTGCAAGAACAATAGTGGTTGCAGTACTTGAGTAGATACCCCCTAAAATTCCAGTAAGCAGATACCCTGTCTCTTTAAAAATATACTTTTTAAGTATATAACCAACATAGGAAAAAAGCGAAACAACAACAACTGCAAGCCAAACTTTAAAAAATGATACAGGGATATACTCTGATATTTCTGTTTGTGGTAAGAGTGGAAGGATTACTGCACTTAGAAGCAGCACTTTTGCAAAGATTTCGATCTCCCTCTCATCAAATATTTCATAAAATTTTTCAAGTCGTTTGTTTATGTTTGAGATAAATACAGTAGCTACAAAAACGATGACCAAAAACCAAATATTAAATTTTATAACAATGATGCCAAAACTATACACTAAACTTGTCAACAAAAAGAGTAAGACACCTGTTCTATTCGACTTTAACTTAAAATAGTAAAAGAGTGTAAAATGTGTAATTATTGCGATATAGCCTACAATATAGAGATAAATATCTACTTTTG
This sequence comes from Sulfurimonas sp., assembly GCA_027013295.1. Taxonomy (GTDB): domain Bacteria; phylum Campylobacterota; class Campylobacteria; order Campylobacterales; family Sulfurimonadaceae; genus Sulfurimonas. Next base: position 489 of record JALUXP010000106.1, on the reverse strand, counting down.
CAAAAACATAACTCATAAGAGCTATAAAGGCATAAGTACGCACACTCCCTATCTCTTTTGATGCATCATGATGCACTCTATAGGCTTTTATCTCAAGACCTATTAAAAAACCTGCTATCACAACAACTATCAGCTGTAGCCACTCTTCGTGTAAAAATTGATTTAACATTTTATTATTCTTCCTGTTTTATATCTATTTGGATAAACCAACTTCGTCAAAGTTTATAACGACCTATCTTGCTTATTGTAGCATATTTATACCCTCTTCCCTCTATACTACCCCAGAAAAACCAAACAACATTTTAAAATTTCTTATTTCAAATGTGATAAAAGAGAGGGGAAACAGATAAATAGAAAGAGAACACTTTAAGTGCCTCTCCATAAATAACCCCAACTTCAGAGATTTAAAAAGAGGGCTACTGCAAGGCGAAAGGTTGCAGGAGCTACTAGTAGCTTCAATGCCTTTTAACGAAGCAGTAGCCCTCTTTT
>JALUXP010000105.1 GCA_027013295.1 Sulfurimonas sp. | reverse complement strand
ATGATAACAGCTTTTTTGACTTTGGTGGGAAATATGTTTGCGGATTTAATTTTATTAAAACTTAATCCATATATGAAAAGAGGCTAATAGCTAATGTCTTAACTCGTTCCCATCGTCCTCGATGGGAACGCATACAAGTCTTCAAATAACAGATACTTTTATATATGGATTCCAAAGCTGGAGCTTAGGAGCGAGATAACTTTGTTCCTTTATGGGACTAATTAAACAGTGCTTCTAGTGCATCAACACCATCTTTTTTCTCATCTTCAGTTGGAATTATCTCACCATCTTCATTCACACTCGAAGCTGACTCAATAAGCTCAATATCCATACCTGTTAGCATAGAAGCTAAACGGATGTTGATACCACTTTTACCAATCGCTTTTGATTTTTGGTCTGCTGGAAGAGTCACCTGAGCTTTGATCGCTTTTCCCTCTTCATCTCGTTCTATATCTACATTTGAGATGATGGCAGGACTCATTACCCGCGATAAAAAGAGCTCAGGGATACTTGTATATTCTATACAGTCAATATTTTCTCCAATAAGTTCAGCACTTACAGAGTTGATACGGACACCCTTGACACCAACAGTTGCACCAACTGCATCGACTTGTGGATGCGTAGAGATAAGGGCTATCTTTGCTCTCTCACCTGGGATACGCGCTGATTTTTCTATGATCACTGCACCATCAGCAATCTCTGGAACTTCAAGTGCAAGTAGCTCTTCTAAAAATTTAGGGCTAGTACGAGACAGTTCGATGCTAATTCCATCATATTTATCCATGTTGACACGACGCACTACAGCTTTTAGGTGATCACCTATCTCAAATACTTCACCCTTTATGCGACTTTTCATAGGGAGTACAGCACGAATCTCATCAACATCTATAAAGGTGGAATTTTGTGCATCTACACCTGTAACACGACCTGTTACGATAGTGCCTACTTTGGATTTGTATTTGCTATATACTTCATCCTCAACGAGACGCTGGATGTGAAACTCAATCTCTCTGTGAAGTTGTGAAGCACCTGTTCTACCATACTCTTCTAAGTTGTGAGGGATCTGTAGTTCATCTCCAAGCTCAACTTGGTCATCATACTCTCTAGCATCAGTGATCGAGATAAGTGTAGGTGCTATCTCCTCATCTGCTAAACCTTCATTGTCATCTTCAACAACAGTGATAACTTGAATTAAGTCAATTGACTTTGTTTGTGAGTTGATAGTAGCATTAAAAGCGAAGTGTTTATCTATGACGCGTTTTGCAGTTTGAACAAAAGCAGTTTGCAGAGCTTCTGTTACTTTTTGTGGAGTTAAACCTTTCTCATGTGCAAGTGCATCTACTATATCTAATATTTTTTCCATTATATAATTCCTTAAGTTTATTTCATAACGCCGCTATGGCGACTAAAGCTAGTCTTTTTTTAAAAAAAGATAGATTTGATTGTCTCTCATAAAAACAATGATAATAATTTGGGAGATTTTTATGAAGTATGGAAGTATAATGAAAAAGTGCTAAAAATCTGCTTTAATGAGTTTTTTAGCACATATAAAGTATAATCCAAAATAATGTAACAGAAAATTAAGGATACTCAAGATGAATTTAAAATTCGCAAGAACAGATTTAAGTGCTAAACCTAAAAAGGTAGATGTAAAAAAGATAGAAGCTAGTGTTGAAAAAGAGGGGAGTGTTATCTATTATTTTGATAGAGAAAACTCCCATAAAGATTTGCTTGAACTTCAAGATTATTTTGAAGAAAAAGGTAAAAATTTTTATATGAGTGAAGTAAAATTTGGTCTTTCAGATAACGAGTATATGTACCAAGTACACATCATAGACTAAGTTAAAGAAGTAAAATTTGAGTAAAAAAGTATTTATCGAGACTTTGGGCTGTGCTATGAATGAGCGTGATAGTGAGCATATGCTTGCAGAACTTAATAAAAAAGAAGATTACATCGCTACCGATGACTTTAAAGAAGCAGATCTCATTCTCATAAATACTTGTTCAGTAAGGGAAAAACCAGTTTCTAAACTTTTCTCAGAACTTGGTGTCTTTAACAAAAGTAAAAAAGAAGATTCTAAGATAGGTGTATGTGGCTGTACAGCTTCACACTTGGGTGAGGAGATCATCAAACGCGCACCTTATGTGGACTTTGTTTTGGGTGCGAGAAATGTATCTAAGATTACAGAAGTACTGCACAAGCCAAAGGCTGTTGAGGTAGATATTGACTATGATGAGAGTGAATTTGCTTTTAGCGATTTTCGCTCCTCCCTTTACAAAGCTTTTATCAATATCTCCATAGGGTGTGATAAGCAGTGTACTTATTGTATTGTTCCAAAGACTCGTGGAGAGGAGATAAGTATCCCTCTCAATCTCATAGTAGATGAGGCTAGGCGTGCAACAAGCAAAGGGGCAAAAGAGATTTTTCTCCTTGGACAAAATGTCAATAATTATGGTCGTCGCTTCTCTGGTAATCATGAAAAAGTAAACTTTACAAAGTTACTTCAAGAGTTGAGCAAGATAAAAACTCTTGAACGCATCCGATTTACTTCACCACACCCTTTTCACATGGATGATGAATTTATCGCAGAGTTCTCCTCAAATCCAAAAGTATGTAAATCGATGCATATGCCTCTACAAAGTGGAAACACAAAAGTTCTCAAAGATATGAAACGCGGTTACTCTAAAGAGTGGTTTTTAGATCGTGTAAAAAAGCTTAAGTCTATGTGTCCAGATGTAAGCATCTCTACAGATATTATTGTAGCTTTTCCAGGTGAAAGTGATGAAGAGTTTGAAGACACTATGGATGTGATGAGACAGGTGGAGTTCGATCAAGTTTTTTCATTTAAATATTCTCCTCGTCCACAGACAGAGGCAGAACATTTTACAGAGGTAGTGGCACCTGATGTGGCATCTACTAGACTTACTCGTGTTCAAGAACTTCATACTGAGCATATTGACAAAAAAAACGCCACACAGATAGGAAAAGTTTATAGAGTTTACTTTGAAGAACTTTTCAATGATGGTTATGTGAGTGGAAGAAGTGATAATAATATCGTTATCAAGATAAAAGGCTCAGATGAATATCTAGGTGAGTTTAGAGATGTTAAAATCACTTCAATAGCAAGGACGGTACTGACTGGTGAAGTTCTTAAGTAAAGAAACAAAGCGTTATTTAACTCTCAAAATCCTCCCTACTATTGGTTGGCTTTTAATAAAGTTTATTCATTTTACAAGTAAAAAAATACATCATGAACCAAAAGTAATACCCAATGAACCATTTATTGTAGCTTTTTGGCATGGTGAATTATTGGTCGTGCCATTTGTATACTTGCATTTTAGAAAAAAAGTAAATATACAAGTATTGATCTCTGAGCATTTTGATGGAGATCTCATCGCTGAGACCATTGATAACTTTGGTTTTGGTACTATCCGAGGTTCAAGTACACGCGGTGGAGTAAAAGTTTTACTTCAAGCTATCAAAGAACTTAAAAATGGGTCTGATTTAGGTATTACGCCTGATGGTCCAAAAGGCCCTCGTCATGAAGTTCAAGATGGGATAGTTGTGATGGCTCAAAAAACTCAGGCTAAAATAATGCTAGTTGAGATAAAATCTTCAAGTTATTGGAAGTTAAAATCTTGGGATAAGTTTATCATACCAAAACCCTTTGGTACATTAGAGTTTTTTGTCTCTGAACCTTTAGATGTCACTTCTTTGTCATTGGAAGAAGCAAAAAAAACCATCAAAGAGGGGCTTTTAAAACATGAACGCTAAAGTTTTGATATCTGTTTTTGCAATGCTTATGCTCATGACCATGAGTTTGTACTTTTATACACATCTCTCTTATAAAAAATCGATTCAAGCAAAATACTATTATGCGATTGGTGATTATGAAGAGGCATATTCTTTAGCAAAAGAGTCTTTTGGACTTGATCTTTACAATAGAATGGCAACTACCATAATGGCTCAATCAACTACTTCCCTCAAATATGTAAAATATATCAATCAAGGAAAAAAATATATTCGTGATATTGGTGCTATAGCTGAGCACGATAGTATCTCTGATGCAGATAAGGCAAAGATAAAATTAGTATGTGAGATTATGATTGATTCTTATATAAAATTAGCACCTAGTGTGATTACTGATAAAGAATTAGTAAGTGAAGCTGCACGCTACTATGCAAAATTTGAGAAACTTCTTGAAAAAGTTAATTCATAATAAAGTTAAAGAATTTTTACTCTACTTAGAAGAGTTGCGTGGGTATTCTTTGGCTACAATCACAACTTATGAAACAGCCTTAAAAGAAGCACTTTTATATATAGAATTTATAGAGGAAGAAGATATTGTTTATCTTAATCTGATGCCCTACCGACTTCATATTAAAGACCTAAATCCTAAAACAATTAGTAAAAAGTTGAGTGCTATACGCTCCTTTGTAGAGTATCTTAACTCTGATGGTATGAGGGTGATATTAAATTCAGATGAGAGCATCAAAGTGGCAAGTACGCTGCCAAAACCAATAGCACATAAATACATAATGGAAGCTCTTGCATTGGCAGATAGTAGAGAAGAGCTTATTGTAATCTTACTTTATACATTGGGATTGAGAATTTCAGAACTGCAAATGTTACAGCTCAAAGATATCTCAGATGAATGGGTACGAGTAGTGGGGAAAGGCTCTAAGCAAAGAGATATACCATTGCTAGCATCTACAAAAAAACTCATAGAGAGTTATTTGCAAGAAAATTCACCTAAAATATATCTTTTAGAAGATAATGATGAACTTTTAAGCCAAAATTCACTAAGATATACTATTGCTAAAGTATTTAAGAGAGTATCATTGAAAGTAACGCCACATCAGCTTCGCCACTCATTTGCAACAGAATTATTAAACTCTAACGCTCCTATTGCCGATGTTAGTGAACTGTTAGGTCATGCATCTATGGCGACGACACAAATATATACAAAATTGGGAAGTGCATTGAAATTAAAAAATTACAATAAAGCACATCCTCTTGGTGAGGTAGAATAGTGTTTGGCAAATTAAAAACTTTTCTTTATACGCAAGTTTATATAAATATTCTTGTAAATATCAAAAAAACAACCATCTATGTTGAAGAGTTACATTTTGATGGTAAAAGTCAAATTTTTGAAAAGATTTTTGATACAAGTGAGAATGACAAGATTAATGGATATATCAGTCAAATGGCAAAAAAAACACCACTTCACTATATCTCTCTTTTAGATACCTCCTTAGAACAAGGGGCTACCCCAACTTGTAGCTCACAGGATATGACACAGTTTTGTGACTTAGGTGCTTCAAAACATGTTTGTTACTCTAAACAATGGGGATATTATACTTCTAAGTTAGATGTTTTAGAATATCAAAAAAGGTATGCTAAAGTTGGTTTAGATTATATATTTTCCCCTTTTTTGTTGCTAAATAATTTTTTTAAAGATAAGATAGATGAAGATTTGTCTTTATTTATTTTAGTCCAAAATGATTTTTTATCTTTATGTGTCTTTAATCATTCAGCGTTATTGTTTGCCAAACACCTTGATATGGACAATCAAAATGAGTTCCAAGATGATTTGCTCATGGAAGAACATAGTGATGATGAAGATTTGTCGTTGGATGATGTGGGGATTAATCTCGAAGATGTAAATGTGATAGATGATATAGATTCCCTTGATGATTTTGATGATATAGAAGATTTGGCTACTTTTGATGAGATGGATGAAGTGGATGAGATGGATGAGTTCTCCGAGGATGATAGTCAAGAGGTAGAAGATGTCACAGTAACTCAACCACCTCTGGATGAAGAGAATGGTTTTGGTGAAGACTATCATAGATTTTCACTTATCCAGAGTGCTATTAAAGATTTCTATCTTGATGAGAAATTTGAAAGTGACTTTGTGCAAAAAGTATATATAGCGAATGCAGTTAGGATGAGCAATGAACTTAAGAAATTTCTTGAAGAGGAGATGTATCTAAGCGTTATAGTTCGTAAAATAAACTTAGGCACAGAACTTTGCGAAGCAGCAAAGGCAGAGAAAAGATGAAATATAGTTATATAAAACCTAGACAAAAAACGATTTTTACTCCAGAACTTAAGTTGGTGTTAACATTTTTTTCAATGACTCTTTTAATGCTAGGTTTGACTTATGGCTTTTTACTCTATAAAGATAAAATGTTTTTTCAAGATAAAATGATGATTGCCAATAAAAAAGTAACACTTCAAGCCAACATAAAAGAGATGCAAGCCCAAATAGCGAAGATAGAAAAACAAAGTAATGTCTCCTCAAAGATATTTACAAAAAACAGTGTTTTAAAAGATAGTATTAAAAATCTTTTTGATCTTGTTCCTCAGCGTATCACCCTTTCAGAAGCACATCTTCTTCATAATGGTCTGGTACTCTATGGGATAACTCCAAATAAAGATATATATGATTTTATGCTACAAGCACCTTTGCGTTCTATATTTCATGAGACTTATAGTAGTTTTTATCCTGCTAAAGGTGGTTGGCTAAGATTTGTCTCTACAAACTATACAAATGATAAGACTGATGAAATCTTGAGCGTTGAGGATGAAAGTGATGAATAATATAACTCGTCAAAGTATATATATACTCATTTTATCAACTTTTTTATTGATTTTTGTGCTTACTTTTTCTCTTGTATGGTTGATACCTCTTGGTAAAGAGTATAGAGAACAAAGAGCAAAACTCTCGTATGAAAATGCAGATTTAAGACGCTGGAAAAACTTTGATGCACAGACCTATAAGGCACTTAAAAATCTTCAATCTGAAAATAGATATATTATTACTGCCTTTGAAAATGGTTTTGATGAAAAAAGATTTATCAAGAAGTATTCAAAACTCTTTAACTCCTTAACGCTCTCTAAAACTACACAAAAAGACAATGTAGATATCTTTGAGCTTTATGAGGTTACTACAAGTTCACAGATAAGTTCACCTGCTACTTTTTATGATTTTTTAGATGAGGTTAACAAGAGTGACTGGATAGTAGAAGTTAACTTTCCCATAAAATTCAAGAGAGAAGGAGAGGTTATCAACTCATCATTTACTATGAAAGTTTATTGTAATGCACGAGAATCTTCCAAAGACTCCAATACATCTAAATTACTAAAGAGGTAAGTTCTTAACTTTGGTTCTATCTTTTGGAGACGCATCTTTTCTTTGAACTTCTCTGGCATGGCTTGTGAACTTTGTAGAAAAGGGGCTATGAAAACTAGCTCCTTGTGCCAAGTAACGACATATTTTCTTGCAAGGACTATTGTAGTCTCTTTGTTTAAAAGTTCCCTCTCTTTTGCAGTTATCATAAGACCTAGTTTTTTAAGGTATTTATCAATAGTGTAGATATCTGATCTTTTTGAATGGGTTGCATAAAAATAGCAAAAATCTTTGACAATGTGCATCTTTACATCTTCAATGAGTTCTTGTGCATCTAAGTCAATATACTCAAAGCTTTTTTTGATACCTTTTGCATATCGACTCAAGAGTGGCTCTGCATGCTTGTGTCTAAAATAGTTTCGTTTTATAGACTCATCTAAGTTACTCTCATCTACAAAGTATTTTTTACCTTGGGTGTCAAGATAATTTTGTAATTCAGATTTTTCAAGATGCAACAGTGGTCGCACAAGTGTAAAGTTTTTGCGTCGTTCTATCTCTTTCATAGAGGAGAGTTCCGCACAACCAGCACCTTTACAAAACTGCATCAGCATCCACTCAAACCTATCTCCAAGATGGTGTGCTGTGAGAAGATTATTGTATCCAAACTTTGTGATGAGTGAGTCAAAGCACTCATAGCGAATCTCTCTCGCCTTGGCTTCAAAATTTTTATCTAGTTTGGGTGCATGATGGAGGTGACAGGTGAGTTTATACTCAAGAGCGAGTGCTTGGGCATAACTAACCTCCTCTTTGCTTTGAGGGCGTACCCCATAGTCCACGATAGCTATATCAAAGGGTATATCCGCATCTATGAGGAGAAAGAAAAGGGCAGAGGAGTCAACACCAGCAGAAAAAGCTAAGAGGTTTTTACCCTCTCTTAGTAGTTTAAGTATAGCATGACTAAGTGTAGGCATTAGAGTGCATTATCTACTGTAGCTGTTAAGATACTACCAACGATGCCAGTAACTTTAGCTTTATAGACCTTTGCAAACTCTAACTCTTTGGTATCATCTGTGCGGTCATTTACATAGATTTCCCCATCTATCTCAGGAGCCCAAGAAACCTCTTTTGCACTGAGTAAAAACTCATGTTCATCACTCTCGCCATCTATAATAAGTTCAATCTCTTTGCCTATGAGAGCTTCAAGAGAGTTTGTAAGTACATCCGTACTTATCTTACCAAGTATTTGGGCTCTTTGCTCGATTATCTCAGCAGGAATTTTCTCACTCATTTCATAAGCACTTGTACTCTCCTCATCCGAGTAAAGAAATACATTGATGCGGTCAAAACCAAAGTTCTGTGCAAAGTCACACATCTCTTCAAACATCTCCTGTGTTTCATTTGGATGCCCTACAATGAAGCTTGTTCGTAAAAATGAGTTTGGCAAAGATTTCATGTACTTTAAAAGTTCTATGGTTTTATCTTTACCAAAACCGCGTTTCATCATGCGAAGCATATCATCGTTGATGTGTTGGATAGGCATATCAAAGTAGTTGTGAAAAACTTTTGATTTCGCTATATTTTTGAGTAGTTTGATAGTAGTTGTCGAGGGGTATAGATAAAGAATCCGTGCACTTTTTACATCTTCTATGAGTTCTATGCGTTGCATAAGAAGACTAAGGCCATCTTGGATGTTTTTATCACGAAGGTAAGAAGATGAATCTTGAGA
>JALUXP010000104.1 GCA_027013295.1 Sulfurimonas sp. | reverse complement strand
GGGTTGTTAAGACGAGTGTAGATATTGCCTAACTCTTTAAGAGCAAATAGATTTGCAGCATGTTCAATGTCACGAAACTCATAAGCAGTTGACATATAAAGTGGCACAGCCATAGTGCCTTGTGCGTCTTTCTCGTAACCAAAATGAAGTGCTTTTGTTTGTAAATCCATTACATTTCCTTATATAATATAGCAGTATTCTATCTAAAATTTTATTAATTATTCCCCATAAATCACTACTGTATTTGCCAGCAGATCATGTAAGCCCCTCTTGTCTTTACGAAATCCAATCATAATAAAGCCAATAAAAAAGATAAATGTGGAAGCTATGTAGCCTATGGAACGAGTAACAGCTTGTGTATTTGTGATATCTTCAAATGTTTTCGCATCAACTATCTTAATGTGAACAAATCTTTTTCCCGGGGTAGCACCTCGCCATTTTTTCCAAAAGATGACACTAACGATGAGGACACTTACCTCGAAAAGTAATTCCCATCTCAGTGAAAGTTGTGGTTGATTGGCTAAAGCTTTTGTAGCATTGCCACTCATCGCATAGTGTACATTTTGTTGATACTGTGCAAAATCAAACCAAGACCCATCACTTAAAAAGTAGATGACAACTCCTAACGGAAGTGCCAAAAAAAATGTGTCTGCAACAGAAGCAATAAAACGAATCCAAAAACCCGCGTATTGTACCTTAGCCATTAAATATGGTAATTTGGTGCTTCTTGAGTGATGATAACATCATGAACATGACTCTCTTTAAGTCCAGCAGATGTTATCTCTACAAACTCGGCTTTATCCCAAAAAGTGGCGATGTTCTTACTTCCACAGTAACCCATAGATGCACGCAATCCACCCATCATCTGATGCACTATACCTGCTATGCTACCACGAAAAGGCACACGACCCTCTATCCCCTCAGGAACAAGTTTATCAGCTGCTGTACCCTCTTGGAAATACCTATCGTTAGAACCTTTTTGCATAGCACCAATACTTCCCATACCGCGGTATGATTTGTATTGACGACCTTGATACATGATGGTTTCACCTGGAGATTCTTCTGTACCTGCTAGAAGTGATCCAGCCATGATGCATGATGCACCAACTGCAAGAGCTTTTGAAAGATCTCCAGAGTATTTTATCCCACCATCTGCAATAATTGGTACGCCATACTTTTGTCCAGCTTGTGCACATTCATCAATAGCAGAGATTTGAGGAACTCCTACACCAGCTACAATTCTTGTAGTACAGATAGATCCAGGTCCTATACCAACTTTAACTGCATCAGCTCCTGCTTTTGCAAGTGCTTCTACTGCTTCACCCGTAGCAACATTCCCTGCAATAATGTCAACAGAAAGTTTTGATTTTATCTCTTTTACTGTATCTATGATGCCCTTTGAATGACCATGTGCAGAGTCAAGAACGAGTACATCACACCCCGCATCCACAAGTGCTTTTGCTCTGTCCATTTGACCTACACCAATAGCTGCACCCACTAAAAGACGACCGAAACTATCTTTGTTAGAGTTGGGGTATTCTATGCGTTTTCTTATATCTTTAATGGTAACAAGACCTTTTAAAAAACCCTCTTTATCAATGATAGGAAGTTTTTCTATCTTGTTTTGGTGCATAATGTCTGCTGCATCATCAAGAGAGATACCTTTGTCCGCAGTTATAAGTGGCATTTTTGTCATCACTTGAGAAGCAAGTTTACGCATATCTTTTTCAAACCTCATATCACGGTTTGTAAGGATTCCTAGAAGTTTATTGTGCCCATCTACAACAGGCACTCCAGAGATTTTAAACTCATTCATAAGTTGTTGTGCATCAGCGAGGCTTGCATCTGGATGAACATAGATAGGGTCAATGATAATACCACTTTCAGATTTTTTGACCTTAGTGACTTGTTTACATTGTGCTTGAATATCCATATTTTTATGGATGATGCCTATCCCACCAAGTCTAGCCATTGCAATAGCTGAACGGTACTCAGTGACAGTATCCATGGCAGCTGAGACTATAGGAATTTTGAGTTTTATATTTTTTGTTAGATTTGTTTCAAGGTTAACCTCTTTAGGGAGTACTTCGGAGTATTGAGGTACTAAAAGTACATCTTCAAATGTGAGGGCTTTTTTACGAATGTTCATGCTTATCCTTTGTAGTTTATTTGTGCTTCTAAGCTCAGTGAGCCATCAAAGAGAGTTTGTTCATCATAGGCCTTTGCTATGAGTTGCAGACCAACTGGCATACCATTGTCTGCTTTTGAGATTGGGAGAGAAAGAGCAGGGAGACCAGCAAGGTTTACGCTGATAGAGTAAAGGTCACTGAGGTACATATCCATCGGGTTTTCTAACTCTCCAACCTTTGGTGCAGTGGATGGTGCAATAGGTGAAAGAATGAGGTTGGCATCTTCAAAAATCTTATCATACTGATCTTTTATCATATGTCTTGTTTTTTGAGCTTTTACATAGTAAGCTTCATAGTATCCACTTGAGAGAACAAAGTTTCCAAGTAAGATACGACGCTTGACTTCATCGCCAAAACCGTTTGAACGAGTTTGGATGAAAGTATCTTCAAGGTTTTTTCCTTCAACACGGTTTCCATAACGGATACCATCATAACGAGCTAGGTTTGTTGCAGCTTCAGCTGTTGCAGTAATGTAATAAGCTGAGATGTCAAACTTCGCATCCATAAGCTCTTTTTCTACTATCTCATGACCTTGAGCTTTAAGTGCATCAATAGCTTTTTCATACGCATTTTTCACTGCTTGAGAGGCATCTTCTATATGTTTTGGAAGGATGGCAATCTTGAGTTTTCTTGAGCTATCAAGTTTATCTGAGACTTTGTCATTTTTGTTTGCACTCGTAGAATCTTTTTCATCATGTCCACTGATGATATCATAAAGAATCGCTGCATCTTCAACATTTTGTGTCATAGGTCCGATCTGATCAAGACTTGATGCATACGCACCTAAGCCATAACGACTCACGCGACCATAAGTAGGTTTCATCCCAACTATCCCACAAAAAGCAGCAGGTTGACGGATAGATCCACCTGTATCACTTCCAAGAGCTGCGATGGCAAGACCAGCACCAACAGCGGCAGCACTTCCACCTGAACTTCCACCAGGTACGAACTCCCCGTTGTGTGGGTTTAAAGTCTTCCCATAAAAGCTAGACTCTGTTGTAGAACCCATAGCAAATTCATCCATATTTGTGCGACCAAATGGAGATAATCCCGCATCTTTCATTTTGTTGATAACGGTAGCATTGTAAGGGGCTATATAGCCTTGGAGGATATTTGATCCAGAGGTTACAGACCAGCCTTTGACTTGAATATTGTCTTTTACAGCTATAGGCACACCATCACCAACATTCTCAATATCTATGTATGCATTAAGTTTTGGAGATGCTTGTATCTTTGTTTTTAAATCATTTTTGAAATTTTCTAGCTCTTCTTTGTTTAGTTTAAGGGCTTCTTTTAGTGTAATCACAAATTTTCCTAGATCTATAAAATATTTTTTGTATTATATCGAAAAAAGTATCTCTTATGCTTAAGTTGTCTTACTTGAATTTTTTTATAAACACAATTGTGATGCCTACTAGAACAAATATCGTAACAATAGTGAGTGCTATAAATGTAGGTTCAACAGGCTGTGTAAAGTCACTCATTAGCGAATGACCTCTGCACATCTCTTACATGGGGTCTCTTCATCACTAGAGTTAAATTTCCAACATCTTGGACATTTTGCATCTGTTGCTTTGTATATGACAAACTCATCATCCTCTACTTTGAAGCGACCTAGTTCTTGAGTATCTTCTGTATCACTCACACCTGAGACAACAAACCAGTCCTCAGCATCTGCTTGTTGCATCTCTAAAACAGTTTTAGAATTTGTAAAGAGGATTAACTCAAGTGTACTTTTGATAGTTTTTTCTTTTTTAAGTCCATCTACAACTGAGCCAAAACCAAAGCGAGCGTTTTGCATATATTGAGCATTGAATGTTGACTTAACTTGAGGCATTGGTTGATAAACTAAGTCAAATATATCCTCAGCATCACCTTTGATGATACTTGGTGCATGTTCGATTATCTCATCTGCTGTATATGTGATAATAGGAGCAATGAGAAGTAAAAGTTGTTTGACTATCATTGCCATGGCACTCTGAGATGCTCTACGATTTTTACTATCTTTAGCATCACAGTAGAGTTTATCTTTTGTGATGTCCATATAGATACCACTTAAATCATTTGCTATGAAATTGTTGAGAGTGTTGATACCATTTACAAAATCATAATCATTAAAAGCAGTATGTATCTCATCAAATACGCTAGAAGCTTCACTCAAAATCCACTTGTCCAATTCACCCATCTGCTCAACAGGAGTAAGGGCATCTAAGTCATTGATATTTGCAAGTAAAAATCTAAAAGTATTTCTAAGTTTACGGTAACTCTCAGAAGTTTGTTTAAGCACATTGTCAGAGACTTTCTGGTCGTTTTGGTAGTCTGTAGATGCTATCCAAAGGCGAAGTATCTCGGAGCCATACTGTTTGATGACTTTGTTTGGAAGGATGGTGTTGCCCTTAGATTTTGACATCTTTTGACCCTTTGCATCGTTGGTGAAACCATGGGTGATGACACTCTTGTAAGGTGCTTGATGCTCTACTGCAGCACTTAAAAAGAGAGATGACTGGAACCAACCACGGTGCTGATCACTTCCTTCTAGGTAAACATCAGCAGGGTAACTACCAGCATCATAGTTGCGAGATTTGAGAACTGAGTTCCAAGTGGAACCACTATCAAACCATACATCTAAGATGTCTGTTACCTTTTCTAACTCCTCCGCTTTATAACCAGCACCGGGGTAGAGCAGGTCTTTGATCTCCATCGAGTACCAAGCATCACTCCCTTGCATCTCAAATATCATCGCAACATAGTTTAGAACTTTTTCATCAAAAAGAACTTCCCCTGTCCCTTTCACTCTGAAAAATGCGATAGGTACACCCCAATCACGCTGACGAGATATACACCAATCAGGACGATTTTCTACCATAGAAGTAAGACGGTTTTTCCCAGTTTTTGGATAAAAAAGTGTTTTTTCAACTTCATCCATAGTGATTTTTCTGAGTGATCTCTCTTCACCCTCAGGTTGTGCATCTACAGAGATAAACCACTGACGAGTTGCTCTAAAGATAAGAGGTGTATGACTTCTCCAACAATGTGGATAAGAGTGCGTAAATTTTGATTCTTGGAGGAGGGCATCTCCTAAGAGTGCTAAGATGTCATCATTGCATTTGAAGATAAGTTTACCAACAAAATCTTCAGCATTTGGGATGAGCTTTTCTTTGACAATAGTCTCATCAAAACAACCAGTTTCATCAACAGGCATGATAACATCTAAGTCATATTTGAGTCCAACACGGTAATCGTCCTCTCCATGACCTGGTGCAGTATGGACAGCACCCGTACCACTATCCATAAGGACATGGTCACCGAGAACGATTTTAGAAGTTCTTTGGTTGAGTGGGTTGATGCACACTTGATTTTCAAAAAGTTTAGAGTCTATCTCTCGGGTTATCTCACCTTTTACAACACCACTCTCAAGAAGAGACTCAAAAAGTGCTTTTGCTACAATATATCCATCGGTGGTGAGTACATATTTTTCTTCTGGGTTCAGAGAGATTCCAGTGTTTGCTGGGAGTGTCCACGGTGTAGTTGTCCAGATAACAAGTGCTGCTTTTTTACCAACTAAGTCAGCTTTAGTTTTTGCCTCATCACTGAGTTCAAAAGCGACATAGATAGAGTGAGACTCTTTGTCCTCATACTCCACTTCAGCTTCTGCAAGTGCAGTGCGTTCAGCCCATGACCAATATACTGGTTTACTTCTTTCGATGAGAAGCCCTTTTTTAGCGACAGAACAAAGTGTACGGTAGATATTTGCTTCAAATTTATAGTCCATGGTAACATAAGGATTTTCCCAGTCAGCTACAATACCGAGTTGTTTAAACTCCTCTTTTTGTATCTCAACAAACTTAGCAGCATGCTCACGGCATAGTTCACGAACTTTGGAAACTTCTAGTTGTTCTTTTTTCTTTTTACCACCAAGTTTTTTCTCCACTTGTTGCTCTATCGGTAAACCATGACAGTCCCAACCTGGAGTAAAACGCACAGATTTATCATTGAAATAGTTGTGTTTAATGATGATATCTTTAAGGACTTTATTGAGAGCATGACCAATGTGGATATTTCCATTTGCATACGGTGGTCCATCATGAAGTGTAAAGCTTTCTTTACCCTTACGCTTTGCTTTCATTTTTTCGTAAACTTTATTTTTATCCCAAGAGGCATATTTTTTAGGTTCATTCGTAGGTAGGTTTCCTCGCATTGCGAAGCTAGTAGTTGGCAGTAGTAGTGTGTCTTTGTAATCCATAGTTGTGTTGTCCCATATAAGTGAAGTTCTTTTGTGGCTAGAGTGTGATGCTCGTGATTGAAGCGAGGATTTGTTCTCTAAGGTTTAGTCACAAAAGAACTTACGAGTAAATTTTTTTGCATTATAGCTTTTTAGTGATTAAATAGATATAATACTCCTAAATAAAATCTTAAAAAAGGTCGACAATTTCATGAGAGTGCATCTGTTGTTTGTTGGAAACAAATTTATATACAATAAATCATTGCAAGAATATGTAGTGAGAAAAGTAGAACAAAATTGTGATTTTATCAGCTCAATAACTTATTTTAAAGAGAGTGATAATGCTTTGTTTATGCATCTGCAAACTGAGTTGGCATCAAATAATACTATAGTCGTTATAACAACGAAACAAAAGTTTTCGACCATTGGAAAAGTTATCTCAACACTAACTGATGATAATCAAATCTTAAAAAATAATATGCTTTTACCCTCTGAATGTAGTATTTACGAAGATGGTTCATATCTTTTAGCATACAATGATGCTCTTGTAAATGTTATCCATATAGATGAGACACAAAAGTTACCAAATCTACTTATTCAAAAGCAAAACTCTTATGCTACACTATATATCTTTGAACAAACAGAAGATGCACTTAGTTTAGTACTTAACCCTTTAGCTCATACTCATGATGTAAGTATAGATATAGTAAATATCATAGAGGGTTACTCAAAAATCAATATAACAAGTAAAAAGTATGGTGATATCTCTAACTTTATCTCGGGAGTAAAATCTCAGCTTTCATCTTATGTAATTGCTAGTTCAAATATCGTTGCCTATATTATTGAAAAACTCTCTCATGCGAACAAAAAGCTTAGTTTTGCGGAGAGTTGCACAGGGGGACTTCTTAGCTATTACTTTACAAAAAACAATGGTGCATCAAATATACTTGATGGAGCATTAGTCACTTACTCTAATGGTATTAAAGAAAATTGGTTGGCTGTTGAGGCAGATGTTCTTGAACAGTACGGTGCTGTAAGTGCTCAGGTAGTGCATCAAATGAGTGAGGGTGTTTTAAATGTCAGTGAAGCAGACTACTCTATATCTATAAGTGGTATTGCTGGTGATGGGGGAGGGACTGCAGATAAACCTGTAGGCACTGTATACATAAGTGTACGAAGTAAGACAAAACATAAAGAGGTGCATCTCTATCTTCAAGGAGACAGAAACTATGTGCAGTATCAAAGTGTTCTCTATGGTGTTAAAATGCTTCTTTTGCTAGACAAAGAGCTTTTTTTTGAAATTTAAGCATAAATATCTTGACATCTAAAACCTATTTGTCTATAATTTCGACCTCTTAAGTATAAGAGGCAAAATGTCTTGTTAGCTCAGCTGGTAGAGCACGTCACTTTTAATGATGTGGCCGATGGTTCGAATCCATCACAGGACACCATTTTTTGTTTATTTGCACTTCAGCTTAAAGCTCACTTACTATATTATGTAAGCTTCACTTTAAACTTCAGCACAACTAAATCAAAAAAAACATTTATAAAATCATTGATTTTTTCTTGAATTAAGGCAAGTTTACAAGAGGAATACTTCAGTATCCGAAAGAAAACTTAACTCACAGTAAAGTAAAAAGCAAAGGGCGTTTAGCTCAGTTGGTAGAGCGCTACCCTTACAAGGTAGATGTCACAAGTTCGAGTCTTGTAATGCCCACCATTTTTTGATTATTTGCACTGAAAATCTCAGCTCACATACTTTTAGTATGCTTCGCAGAAATTTTAAGCACAACTAATTCAAAAACAAGTGACAAGTCTTTTAATAGACAAATTAATTTTTTTATAAAATTAGTTATTTTTGCTTTTATCAAGGCAGGTTCTTTATGGAATGAGGAGCATACTTAAAGTATGTGACGAATGGAGTAAAGGTTCTAACGCGGAGAAAAGTAAAAAGAACAATTTTAGAGTGCGGTGGTAGTTCAGCTGGTTAGAATATCTGCCTGTCACGCAGAGGGTCGCGAGTTCGAATCTCGTCCACCGCGCCATTTTTTTTGATTATTTGCACTGTAGCTTAAAGTCATGTACTTATATGTACGCTTCACTTTAACCTTAACACAACTAATCCAATTTTTTTTATGCTTATGAAAGATAATGACCCTTTCGTCTAGTGGCCAAGGACACTATCACTTCATGGTAGTTACAGAGGTTCAAATCCTTTAGGGGTCGCCATTATTGGTGTATGAAATTAGATTTATTTCTAATGCAATTAATTTTTTGTTTAGGCAGGGTGAAACCTATTGAGAAATACTTCAGTATTTCAAAGAGGGAACAATAAAGCATAAACTAAAAAATAGAGGGCGTTTAGCTCAGTTGGTAGAGCGCTACCCTTACAAGGTAGATGTCACAAGTTCGAGTCTTGTAATGCCCACCATTTTTTGATTATTTGCACTGAAAATCTCAGCTCACATACTTTTAGTATGC
>JALUXP010000103.1 GCA_027013295.1 Sulfurimonas sp. | reverse complement strand
TATTTTAAACTGACCTTATGCATCCAGATATGCTCTGGGTGCGTAAGGTCAGTTAAATAAGGAAAATGGAATGAGAATAATCTTAATAATGATGTTATTTATCTTCACCCTCAATGCTAAATCATTATTTAGTAATGATGAACAAGTTGAAAATAGTAAATATATAGGTGCATTGAAGGACTTAATCATATCGACACAAAAGACGAGAGGACTTACAAATAACTACCTAAATGGCAATACGGTCTCACTGCTTTTAGTATATGCAAGTAGAGAAAATATGAAAAAAGCGATAGGGACTATGGAGTCACTCCCTTTAGCGAGTGATCCTGTGATCAGTAAACGAGCTACAGATATTAGTCAATCCTTGATTAGACTCAACAGAAAAGCATTTAGAAAAAAACCTGATTATGTGTTCAACCAATATACAGAGCTTATTGAACAAACCTTGATGCTCGCTCAAAGTGTAAGTAAAAGAAGTGCAAAAGAGCTTAACCCACTGGGTCGTGAACTTTCAGCTGTTATGATGGAAGTGATATTGCCTTTAACCGAATATGTAGGTCAACTTCGTGGGATGGGTTCAGGTATCTTAGCAAAAAAGAAAATTACTAAAACAGAATATGCACAAATGCAGGTGATCTCAAATGAAGTGAAAAGATATACTGCAATGATGTTAAAGAAGATAAGAAAAATTCGTTTAAAATATGGAAAAAGTTGCGACCCTACTGTAAAAATAAAACTTACAAGAATGGAAAGTGCGAGTAATAAATATCTAATTTTAGCCAAGAAAGAGATTCTTGCAAAAAGTAAAATATCTTACGATACTGATAAATTTTTTGAACAAGGTACAGAGTTGATTTCTAAGATTATTGATATCTATGATACAGTAAATCAAGTTATCATAAAAGATTCAAAAGGTTGGTTATAACATCGTTGTAAAAGATATATTAAAAGAGATTACAACTACTCTTTACCCACATATTCCAAGAGCCTCGAGAGAAGCTCAACTTTTATTGATGGCATTTTTAGATGTTGATGAGTTGTGGCTTCTTACAAATCAACACAAACAGATAGAAGATACAAAAAAACTTTATGAGATGGTTGCAAGAAGAGCCGAAAATGAACCTTATGAATACATAGTAAATAGTGTAAGCTTTTATTCAGAGAGATTCTATATTGCTGCAGGTGCTTTGATACCACGACCCGAAACAGAATTACTCATAGATGCCGTGCTTAAAGAAAAACCTAACCTAGATGAAGAGATAAATTTTGTTGAAGTTGGAATTGGTAGTGGCATCATCTCTATTATCTTGGCTCTCAAATACAAAAATGCAACATTTATCGCTGTAGATATATCCCAAGATGCTCTCAATATCGCTCAGATCAATAGAGATAAATTTGGACTTCAAAAGCGGATAGAGTTACGACTAGGCTCTTTGTTGGAGTGTGTAGATGAGAAGATAGATTATTTGGTCTCAAACCCTCCTTATATAGAGGATGGAATAGAGTTAGAATCAAATCTAGCGTATGAACCGCAAAATGCTTTGTTCGGTGGAGAAGTTGGTGATGAGATAATCAATAAATTACTTGATGATGTCTTAAGTAGAAATATTAAGTTTTTTTCATGTGAGATGGGTTATGACCAAAAGGGTAAAATATCATATTATTTAAAAGATAAAAATTATAAAAATTTAGCGTTCTACAAAGATTTAGCAAATTTTGATAGAGGCTTTACACTAAGGTTATAGTCGTGAAAAGAAATATATATGTAGATTTTGGCTATCTGGTTATTTTAGCAGCCACTTATGGTGCGGTGATGGTTTTAGGTATGCTAGTAGCACCTGTAGTATTTCATGCAAATGATTATGTTGTTGCTTTAGATATTGATCATTATAATGCTGGCATCATTATGGGTGAGATATTTCACCGTTTTTCACTATGGACATATACACTTGCTTTTGTTGTTCTTGCATATGAGGGGATGATGTATAAAAATGGACAAAGAGATAAATACATTTTTGTGAGTGCATCGTTGGTAGTGTTTACTTCCTTAATGTTTAGTGGAGTCTATTCTCCAAGAATTTTACAGATGCAATCAATGGGTGCAGAAGCAACACAGAGTGATACATTTGCAAATCTACATCTTGCATCTGAGATAGATTTTAAAATACTTGCTTTTTCTTTATTTGTCTTGTTTATAAGACGACTCATGTTGATGAAAATATAAAGTAAGCTATTGTTTACTTACTCCATCTTCTCCTAAGAGAGATGGAATCAGTTGAAATTTCATGGATGTGTGGCTTTAGCCTCACCAAAAGGTGCAGCTGAAGCAGCACATCCGATTAGACATACCTCTCCTTGGAGAGATGGGCATTAGTCCTGCTGTCTTCTTAAGTAAGCAGGTAGTTCTAGGTAACTATCGTCCATCTCTCCGCCCATGATGAGTCTTGGACGAACTTTAGCAGTTGGAGCAGGGTCTTCACTAATAAATTCTGGATTATTTGATCTTATCTCTTCCTCTTTTTCAAACCCTGTTGCAATAATAGTGATTTTGATAAAGTTTTCTGCTATCTTTTCATCTGTTGATGTACCAAATATGATATCGGCTTCATCATCTGCACTCTCATTGATAACATTCATAGCTTCATAAATCTCCATGATGGGAAAATCTGGATGCATTGTGAAGTGTACAAGAACACCCATTGCACCATTAATGCTTATATTGTCAAGGAGTGGGGACTCTATAGCTGATTTGATGGCTTCATAAGCCGCATTGTCTCCTTCGTATTCACCAACACCCATGAGTGCCATCCCTTTGTGATTCATGACAGTTTTAAGATCTGCAAAGTCAAGGTTGATGTCATTTGTTCCACTAGAGAGTATAACTCCTGATGTCCCACTAACAGCTTGAGCGAGAACAGCATCAACTATCTTAAAGCTATCTTTAAGACCTAGCTTTCTATCTATGATAGAGAGGAGCTTATCATTTGGAATCACAACAATAGAATCACATTCTCGTTTAAGTTCTTCAAGTCCAGTCTCAGCAAGTTTGAGGCGTTTCTTTCCCTCAAATGAAAATGGTTTTGTAACAATAGCAATAGTAAGAGCACCTACATCTTTAGCTATTTGAGCGATAACAGGAGCCGCACCAGTCCCTGTTCCCCCACCAAGTCCAGCAGAGATAAATACTATATCAGCACCATCAAGAGATGAACGGATCTCATCATAAGATTCCAAAGCACTCTCTTTGCCAACCTCAGGCTTCATTCCTGCACCAAGACCTTTGGTGAGTTTTGCTCCAATTTGTATTTTGGAGGAGTGACTACTCTGAAGAACTTGTGCATCTGTATTGATGCAGATCATCTCTATGCCCGAGATCTCTTCGTTGATCATATGTCCGATCATGTTTCCACCACCGCCACCAACACCAACTGCAACTATTCTTGCTCCACCAATGCCTTGTACTTCTTCTACTACAAATGCTTCCATTTTTTGCTCCTTAAAATAGCTGGGTAGCCCAGTTCCAAAATTTATTTATTGTATTTGCTTCATCACTTTTTTTACCCTTTTTTGAGGGTAATGTTACTAATTGATCTTTGATGCTTAACTCTTCAGCTGGTGCAACTGGAATCCCCGTTTGGGCTTTGAAGTCAACACTACTTGCTTCTGGAGGTGTCTCGTTTGAGTGTCTTACACTTTTGTTTACATCTATCTCATATGGTGTGAAGTTAGATGCACTATACATAACAAGACCTATGGCAGCGGAAAATTCTGGACCGCGTAAGTCTTTAAAGAGTCCCTCCATCTCACGAGGTTTTGCGAGTCTAACAGGACCAGAATTGAAAGTTGCTGCTGCAAGCTCTCTGATGCCTTTCATTTTTGAAAGTCCACCTGTAAGCACAATGCCAGCTCCCAGTTTATCTTTAAGCCCACTATCTTGAATAAATTGTTCTAAAATCATGAGAGTTTCTTCAACTCTAGCGTAGATAACATTGTGGACAACCTCTAAAGAGACTTCATGTGTTGTGTTCTCATCACCTATCATCGGAAGTTCTATGAGATCGTTGCTTGGTGTCAGGAGAGACCCATAGTTTATCTTTATATTTTCTGCCACACTGAGTGGAGTATGCAGTGCCATTGAAAGATCGTTTGTGACATGATTTGAACCTACACCTAAAAAGTTGTTATGTCTTATAGAACTTCCCGAATGGATAGTCATATTTGAAGTATTTCCACCAAGGTCAATGACGCAAACTCCTAGTTCTTTTTCATCTTCATTGAGGATAGAGATGGAAGAGGCATAACCACTTAAGATAACATTTTGCACCTCTACACCTGCTCCTCGTACAGCTTTTTTAAGATTGTTTAGGTTTGATTTTTGTGTCGTGATGATATGTGTTTCTACTTCAAGTCTCGCTGCATTCATGCCAAGTGGGTCTTCGATGAAATCTTGATCATCCACTTTAAAATTGTATGGAAGAGCATGAAGAACTTCGTATTCGTTAGGAATATTTGCATTGTAAAGAGAGGTTTGCATAACGCGTTCTATCTCTTTAAAACTTATCTCTTTATTTTGGATGTTTACTATACCATTTGAGTTAAGACTTTTTGTGTAGTTTCCAGAGATGGATACAATGGCATTTTTTACATCTGTTGCTGCTACTCGCTTAGCATCATCTACAGCGGATTTTATTGATTTTGACGCAAGTTCAATGTTAGTAATGTTTCCACGCTTTAAACCTTGAGCTTTAGAAGTTCCTGCACCAATAATAGCGATAGAATGATTGTCTTCTATCCTTGCTATTATTGCACATATTTTTGTAGAGCCAATATCTATGGCTAATACAGTTTTGCCCAATTTAGTTTCCTTGTATAAAAATCTCTGTGTTGTATTTGTTTTTTAGACTATTGATGAGTCCAATATTAAAAAGGTTATTTTTAAGTTTCGCCATCATGTCACTTTCTTGAGTTTTAGCAAGCATTTTTTGTTCCAAAATGTTGTAAAGAACAATTTTTTTATCTTTAAGCATAATAAAACCTTTTTTTGTTTGCTTTAAAAAGAGTGCAGCTAAAAACTCATTTGCATCGAGTATATCCATATCTGTAAGTTTTACTGCATCTACGCTTGTGATGAAGCCTGTGGTCTTGCCTGTAAAGCTTTCAACGGAAGCATTTGCTAGTTCTTGAAGTTTTACTCTTTTTTGTTCAGACTTATAAAGTGGAAGAATTTCTTTTTTTGCTTGTTTATATGACTTCATTGTCGCTGGATTTTTTTTCACTAGTTCAAAAGTATAGTAGATGTCGTTGATAAGTATAGGTTTCATGAAAGGGGCTGCAGGAGTTAGCTTCGAAATTTTCTCAAATACCTCTTGATTGTAAGGGTTTTTGCTACTTGAGATATTGATGGTATTTACCTGAACACTTGGTGAAAGCTTTGATTTTTTGAAGTCAATATAAGTGCGAAGTGCTACTTTCTTTGAAGTATTGTTATCGTGTTTGATATATTTTAAATCATAACTTGCCACATTCATAAATGCTTGTTTTTTCATCTCCCAATATGGTTTTAGTTTTGCATCTGAAGTATCGATAGATATTTTTGATTCATCTAGGATTTTGTAGTTGATTTTATCGGCGATAGAGATGATAGTATTGAGTACATTTTGTTCATTTGAAGATATTTGAACTGGAAGCAACCTGAGTGTTTTTTGGATAAGGAGTTGTTTTTTGACATCACTTTCATATTCCTTAAGAGATAAGTTGTTACGAGATAAAGTTGTTTTGTAGATCTCTTTATTGAAAATCCCATCTTTTTGAAAAAACTTTTGTGCGGTTATCTCTTTGAGTAGTTCATTATCACCAATCCTCAAATCATATGATTCTGCGAGGTTTAGTATGAGTGCTGTTTCTGTAAGTTGTTTTAAAGCCTGTTGCTGCAAACCAAAGCTTTTCGCTTTTTCTTCATCAAAGTTACCTTGAAACATCTTGTTGTACTGAGCGTAAAGTCTTGAGTACGATTTTTGTAATTCGCCCATATTTATCTCAATATTTCCAACCTTTGCTACTGCACCAGCTTTGTCTCCGTAAGAGTATTGTCCCCATCCAACGAAGCCAGCCCCAACAAAAGCTATAGTAGAAATCCAGATAGTAATAATGAGGTATTTTTTGTGTCTTTGCATCCATGTAATCATTTGCGAATAAACCTTGTAGTATAATTTGATTTTGAGCATTTTAGGTAAATTCCCCTTTACTTTTGATAAAGATGATATAATTTCATCATGAAAAATGAAGAGCTAAAAAATAGAGACTTGGATGTTCTCTGGCATCCTTGTACCCAGATGAAAGACCATGAAACCTTACCCTTGACCCCCATCAAGAAAGGTTATGGAGTTTATTTACAAGATTATGAAGGCAATAAGTTTATAGATGCTATTAGTTCTTGGTGGGTAAATATATTTGGACATGCAAATCCATATATAAATAAAAAGATAAAAGAACAACTTGATACTTTAGAACATGTTATTTTAGCTGGTTTTACACATGAACCCATTATAAAACTTTCTGAAAGATTAGTAAAATTAACTCCAAAAAATTTAGATAAATGTTTCTATGCAGACAATGGCTCTTCCGCTGTAGAAGTTGCACTTAAGATGAGCTTTCATGCACATAAAAATGATGGAAAAAACAAAACTATATTTGTTTCTTTACAAAATTCTTATCATGGTGAGACTATAGGTGCTTTGAGTGTTGGCGATGTTGAACTTTACAAAGATACCTATGCACCTCTTTTGTTAAAAACTTTACAAACGGCTGTACCAAAAGATATGAGCGAAGAAGCAGCTCAGGTTGCTGCAAAAGAGTTTGATGTTCTATGTCAAGACAGAGCAGATGAGCTAAGTGCTATCATCTTAGAACCACTCGTGCAGGGTGCTGGATATATGCACATGTATCACCCACTTTTTTTAAGTTTAGTTCGTGATATATGTACAAGATACAATGTCCATCTCATAGCAGATGAAGTGATGGTGGGTTTTGGAAGAACAGGAAAACTTTTTGCATGTGAACATGCAAATGTCTCACCAGACTTTTTAGTTCTCTCAAAAGGCATTACTGGTGGTTATCTCCCCCTTTCTGTAGTACTCACATCTAATGAAATATATGCAAAATTTTACTGTGACTATAGTGAAAACAAGGCTTTTTTGCATTCTCACTCATATACTGGCAATGCACTTGCTTGTGCAGCGGCTAATGCAACCTTAGATATTTTTGAAAATGAAGATGTTATTGTTGGTAATCAACAAAAAGCAAAATACATCAATGAAAAGTTACAAAAGTTCACAAATCTAAAAAATGTAGCTTCTGTCAGACAACAGGGGATGATAGCTGTTGTTGAACTTAAAGGCTATGCATCACAAGAGAGAATAGGGCTAAGGGTTCATCAATACTGTTTAGAAAAAGGTGTCCTTATCCGTCCACTTGGGCATATTGTCTATTTTATGCCACCTTACATCATTACAAATTCTGAGATTGATATGATGATGGATACAACTTATGATGCTATAAACTCTCTCTTGTGAAATTCCCTTATTGTACTCAGGTACAATATACAAACTTTCAAAATTCCTATAATATTGTGTAAAATTAAAAATGTAGGGATTCATTATGGCTTCAGTAATAGGAAAAGTTGAGAGTTTAGACGGTAAGTTTTTTGCAAAGG
Organism: Sulfurimonas sp.; assembly: GCA_027013295.1. Classification (GTDB taxonomy): domain Bacteria; phylum Campylobacterota; class Campylobacteria; order Campylobacterales; family Sulfurimonadaceae; genus Sulfurimonas. The sequence continues at coordinate 1,202 of JALUXP010000103.1, read as the reverse complement.
CAGCAGATGGTTCAGTTCGTGAGCTTAAATCTGGCGATACAGTACTTGAGGGTGAAACCGTATTTGGCGACAAATCAAATGCTTGGGAAAATGGTTTAGTCCTTAAAATGAATGATGGTGAAGAACTAGGTTTTATGGGACAAGATACACAAACTTTTGATCACTCGGTAACGCAACCAACAGAGTTTGCAGAAGCAGATACAGTGAGTCAACCAAGTAGTATCGAATCTATACTTAAAGATACAGGTGATATAGACAATACCAATGTAGATGAGATAGACACCGCTGCTGGTGAGGAAGATAGTGGTGTATCTTCTACTGGGGGTGCTCCAGTACATTTTGCTCAAATGAGCGATGCTGCTACAGATATTACAGCTGGACTTCGTCAAAGTACTTCTATAGGTTCTGGTCAAGAAGATAGCATTATCAACAGTGCAGATAAGGCTACGGCACTACGCCTTTCTCAAATATTAGCACAAGAAGCAGCTCTTGCAGATCAAGCAGCTAATGCATCCTCGCCAACAGCTGACATAGCAGCTACAAGTGATACAGGTGCCTCAAATACAGATAACATTACATCTGATAATACCCCTACCATTACAGGAACAGGGGAAGCTGGTTCAAGCGTAGTTATCACAAATGCACAAGGAACTGAGATAGGAACTGCAACAGTAGCAACTGATGGAACCTACTCAATCACAGTAAATACTCCACTCCCAGATGGCACTCAAAACCTTATTATCACTACAACGGACACAGCAGGAAATACAAGAACTGCAACTGAGACACTTACAGTAGATACAACAGCAGGAACTGTAACAAGCTCTCTTGATGATGCTTCAAACTCAGGTTCACAAACTGATACACTTACCAATGACAATACTCCAACTATTGATGGAACAGGCGAAGCAGGCTCAACAGTTGAGATCTCTTACACAGATGCAAATGGTACTACTCAAACACAAACTACTACAGTAGGTAGCGATGGAACTTACTCAATCACAGTTGATACTCCACTTGCAGATGGCACAAACAATATCAATATTACCCTTACAGATCAAGCAGGCAATACAACAACTGCAACTGAGACACTTACAGTAGATACAACAGCAGGAACTGTAACAAGCTCTCTTGATGATGCTTCAAACTCAGGTTCACAAACTGATACACTTACCAATGACAATACTCCAACTATTGATGGA
>JALUXP010000102.1 GCA_027013295.1 Sulfurimonas sp. | reverse complement strand
TTTGGGTAGGGCTTTGAATCCCTTTGAGGACTAAGTTTTCAAATTTTTTAAACATTTGTTTTCTCCTTTGCATCATGATGCTCTGGTTTTTTTAACATTCTTACTGCTAAATATGGTGTAAATATGTAAGCAACAAAGAGTGAAGCAACAAGAGCTACAGGGACATTTTCTGGAATAGGTTTCATAAACTGACCCATCATTTGCCCCACAAAAGCCATAGGCACCATTGTCATTATGATAGCAAGTGTCGCAATATTTGTAGCAGGTCCTATCTCGTCTGTTGCCTTTATCATCAGTTCATCCTTACTCTCATGCAGACCCTCAACTGAGTGGTAGTGTCTATGAATGTTTTCAATAACAATAATCGCTGCATCTACGAGTAAACCAAGAGAGAGTAGAAATGCAAAGAGTGTGATTCTATTGATGGTTTGTCCTGTTAAATAAGCTACAAATAGGGTGATTGCTAAGATGGCAGGGACTGTAAATGTAACGATAAGAGATTCTCTCCAACCAAGAACAAGTGCGAGCAATATAGCAATGATAATGATAGATAAAACAAGGTGATAAACGAGTTCATTAACTGCCTCATTCGCACGATGTCCATCATTTCTAGTGATAACATAGTTGATACCATCTTTTGCTAGGGCATCTTTGTAAAGACTAAGCTCTTCTTTTACTGCATCAGCTATAACAACTGCGTTAGTCCCTTGAAGTTTTGACACACTAAGTGTTACTTGGTCTTTGAGCGGTGTAAATTTGCCGTTTTTATCTCGAACACTTATCGATGCTGATTTAAAATTTTGAATATCATAACTTTGTTCAACATGGGCAACTTGGCGAAGATAGATAGGAGATCCCATATACTGAGCGACTATGATGTTAGCAATATCGTTAGCTGATTCGATCGCATTTTTGACTCCAAGCATAACGATTGTATTTTCTTTTGTTGTGTTTTTTATCGCTGGGACACTATATGAAAGTGCTTGTACAGATTGAAGTATCTGACCCATAGATAGGTTGTATCCTGAGAGTTTATTGATGTCAACTTCAATGTTAAATTGAACTTTATTGCCACCTTTGAGTTGTGTAACAGCTACATTAGGAAGTCCATTGATATGATTTTGAATTTTTTGTACATGTTCATAAAGCTCAGTTTTAGAAAGCTTGTCCCCTTTTGAATAAAAGGCAATAGTTACGATGGGTATATCAATATCTATATCAAGAGGCTTGATAATAGGCTTCATAGCTCCTTTTGGAAACATCCCAGAATTTTGCATAATCTTATCGTATATCTTTAGGTTAGAACCCTCTTTAGTCTCACCAATAAAGAATGCAGCATTAACAACACCTACATTATCCATGGCAGTTCCAAAGATATGTTCAACACCTTTGACCTCTTTGAGCTTACGCTCCAACGGTTTCACAATCACTTTTTGAACCTCTGCAGCACTAGCACCAGGCAGTGCAACTATGACAGTTGATCCACTCACCACCATCTGAGGATTTTCCTCTCTAGGCATGACCTCTAAGGACATATAGCCAATGGCAAGTAAAAACACTCCAAGAACAATAGTCAAAGGATTTCTTATAAAACCAGCGGCTAATTTACCTGCATAATCATGAGGTTTATAGGTATTATCTTTTTTCATATGAGTATCCTTATTTTACTTCAACGGTAGCATACATACCTGGATAGACTGATTTGTTTTTTGTTTTAAATGAAATTTTTATTTTAAAAGTGTGGGTCATTGGGTTTGAATTTGGTATGATAGCACTAACTTCCCCTATACCTTTGAGTTTTAATGAAGGGATTTCATAAACCACTTTTGTTCCATGTTTTACACGACCTAAGTTACCCTCAGAAATCTCCGCAGAAATTTTTAGGTTTGATAGGTCTGAGAGAACAAAAGCTGGCATACCAGGCATCGCCATCTCACCAACTTTGATATTTTTTGCAACCACTACAGCATCATTTGGTGCTTTGATACGAAGGTATCTGTATTGGTTTTTTACCTCTGCAAGTTGTGCTTTGGCCTGAGTAACTTGTTTTTGAGCGATAGCTATCATAGTTGCTAAGTTTCTTTCAGCGAGTGCTAAGTTTTCAACTTCAAATTTTGAAACCATATCTTTTTCTAGTAATCTTTTATGTCTGTCAAGGTTAAGTTTCACATTTGTGTATTGGTTTTGATACATTTGAAGTGATAGTTGTGCTTGACTAATCCCAAGTTTTACTTGAGTTAGTGCTGAGTCAATCTCTTTTGAATCTATGGTATAAAGAAGTTGACCTTTCTTGACCTTCTCACCTTCATTTGCATTGACCTCTGTTACAAAGCCCATAAAACGGCTTGTTATCATTTTTTGGTTATCTGAGATAACACTTCCAGAGAGGGTTAGCGTTTCTGCTATGAGTGAAGCACCTAGTGCTACAAGTAGTAAGATTTTTTTCATGATTTAGTTGTCTCCATTTGCTAGTTTTTCTAAAGCGAATATACGCTCATTTCTTTTGTTGAGTGCTTGTTGTAGTTGTAAAACTTTTTTTATCTGTTGTGATTGTTTGATGATAACATCACTCATGGATGCGAGTTTCTCTTTGTATCTACCTTCGTAGTTTTTATAGATGGCATTTGAAAGTTTTAACTCTTTTTGGAGTGAATCCACCTCTGAGTCATAAGTTTCTATCTCAGTTCTTATCTTTGCTAACTGAAGTTTGATGCCATTTTTTGCTAAAAGCACTTGCGACTCTGTTTTAAGCTGTTCTATGCGGGCTTCTTGAATCTTTGCAGCATCTACCCCACCATTAAATATATTCCAAGTGAGATGAGCACCTACCGTGTAAGAGGCATGGTTACGCGCACTTCCTAAAAAGGTATTGTCCGCAGTGGCAACCTCTCCAAAAGCACCAACAGTAGGGTAATAAGCTGATTTTGAAACATTAGTCATAGAGCGTTTTACCTCTAAACCTGTTGAAGCTCTTTTTATGTCTATATTGCTAGACAATATATCTTCATCACTCAATGTTGGTAGCTCAACATGGGTAGAGGGGATCTCAATATTTGTGATCTTTTTATTGAGTAAAAAGCTAATATAATGGTAAAGAAGTTCTTTGTTGTATCTCATCTGAGATAATAACCGTTCGACATTACCTTTTTTTGCCTGAACCTCAAGAAGGTCAACTTTTTTTGCATACCCAACCTCTATCATACTCTTTGTCATATCCTCAAGTTTCGTGATATTGTTTAAAATCTTTGTAAGATTTTTCATAGAGTTGTCTAAAAGAGCCATATCATAGTAGCTTTTTCTGAGTTGATAGATCTTTTCATTGATAACTTTATCTTTATCCAATGCTTTCATCTTGACCATAGATTTCATGATCTCATTATAAGAACTGATTTGAAATCCTGTAAAAAGAGGCACTTCATATTTGAGTTTTGATTTAAAGAGATTTCTTGCATTTGGGTGGTTTAAATCATTTGGTTGAACATTTAAAATATTTGGATTTTTACTGTTAAATTGTGAAAATCCAAAATCACCAAAAGTAGCTTCACGAGAGGTGAGTTTAAACCCAAAGACATTTCCTGCATCATTTGAATTTACTACATCTTGTGTAAAGTTCAGTTTTCCCCAATGCTTTCCACTTGCTGTTTTAACTTTTTCTTTTGCCGAGTCTACATCAAGTTTTGCAGATTTTATCTCTAAATTTTTGTTTTTTAGCATCTCTAAAGCTTTGTCTAAACTCAAAGAATTATCTGCACTGAGTTGTGAGATATTTAAAATGAGAATACTCGAAAGCAGGAGTAAAATTTTCTTCATATAAGTTTTCCTTATTTTTATTATTAACTGTATTGTAAATTAAGTTGTGATTATATCACTATTAAGTTAAAGTTATATTAAACATAAATTTAGTTATTTGAATTTTAGATATAATTACTGCTATAGGGTGATAAAGATGAGAATAGTAGTATTGATTTTAATGATGAGTTGTTTTCTATATCCAAGGGATTTTAAAAATGATTTACAGTATGAGAGTTCGCCTTACTTGCGTCAACATGCATCTAACCCTGTAGCTTGGTTTGCTTGGGGCAAAAAAGCATTGGCTTTAGCAAAAAAAGAGGATAAGCCTATTTTCTTATCCATAGGATACTCAACTTGCCATTGGTGTCATGTGATGGCACAAGAGAGTTTCCAAAACAAAGAGATTGCAAAGATACTCAACAAGTATTTTATATCTATAAAAGTAGATAAAGAGGAGATGCCCCATCTTGATGCCTATTACCAGTCGCTGTTTGTAAAAGTAAAACAAAGAAATGGAGGTTGGCCTCTCAATGTTATATTGACAAGTGATGCAAAACCTTTGTACTTTTTCACCTATATGCCCCCTAAAAAAAGATACAATCAAAAAGGTTTAGATGTTTTTTTAAGAGAGGTAGGCAAAAAGTATAAGGATGATCCTCAAAGTGTCTTAAAAAGGGTAAAGCAACTTGAAGTGTTGATAGATACAAAAAATACTCCCATGAAAAATACTCAAGCGAAAATCTCTGCAAAAACCTTACAAGATTCCTTTTATGAGAGCTATGATGAGATCTCTGCTGGGTTTGGAGAGGGTGCAAAATTTCCACAGAGTGCAAAACTTGAGCTTATGTTTGATGTTGCACAACTTCAAAATGATACACTCTTACAACATTACTATTTTGAGACACTCAACATGATGGCGTTGAGAGGTTTATATGATCATGTTGATGGTGGTTTCTTTCGTTATTGCGTTGATTCTGATTGGAGGATTCCCCATTTTGAGAAGATGCTCTATACACAAGCAAAACTCATCCCTTTGTATGTAAAAGGCTATATATTTTCAGGAAAAACTCTCTATAAAAATGTAGTAATAGAGACTATATCTATGCTTGAAGAGAGATTTTCAAATCAAAATTTGTACTATAGTGCATCTGATGCTGTGCTAGATTCTAAAGAGGGTGGATATTTTCTATTTTCTCATAAAGAACTACTTAAATCTTTAAAAAATAATACAAAAAAAAAGAGTTTATTAAAAGCACTCCATATCACGAAAAATGGTAACTTCAAAGGGGAAACTCAGCTTAATATATATACAGATAAAAGACCAAAAGGCTTTGATAAACTAAAGAAAAAACTAAAAATAATCCGTAAAACGAAAGAATACCCATTTGTAGACAAGAAGATAAATACTGCTTGGAATGCGATGATGATAGAGGCTCTTTTTCTTGCGAGTAAGATAGATGAAAAGTACTTGGTAATGGCAAATGAACATCTTGATGCTTTAGTTAGTTTGATGTTTGACAAAGGGCAACTTTATCACCAAACTTTACTGGGGCATAAACCAAAAGAGGTGAGCTACTTAGAAGACTATAGTTTTTTTATCTCTGCACTTTTAGTGGGCTATAGTATTGATTTTGACCATCATAAACTAGACTTTGCACAATATCTTTTTGAGACAGCCAAAACAAAGTTTTATAAAAATAATATTTGGTATTTGAGTGATGATGCACTCAAGATAAAAGCAGGTCTCAATGACAAGTATTATACATCAGCCCTAGCAAAAATGATACAAAATATCCTTTATCTTGCTTCATTGAAATCTTCCTTTAAATATGAAGCACTTGCGATAAAAACTTTAGAGAGCATCAATGAAACAATAGAGCAAAAACAAACACAAGTTCCTGCAAGTGCAAAAGCCTTTTTAATGGTACAAGAAAACATAGTAACACTCAAGTCCTCAAAAACAAATCTTCAAAAACATGCTCTTGAAATTTTGAAAATCAAATATCCATTTCTCCTTACAAAAGCTACACAAAACGAGAACTATATCGCCTGTACAATGCGTTCTTGTTTCTCAATAAATAAAGATTTTAAAAAGATTGTAGAGGGGATAGAGCATCGAAAATGATAAAACTCCATCAAATTTTAGTATGAAAATGATACAATTTTAAAAAAGGTAAGAAAAATAGATATGCAGATGGTCGTAGATTCCTTTCGTGCAAAGGGTAAATTATTTAAAAAGATGCAAGAGATAGCTCCAAAGGAGCTTGGCATCCGAAACAAAATCAAGATATACAAAGCAACAGATATCAATGGTTACTTTTGGGCTATTTTTGCGATCAGTCAAAAGTCAAGAGTGTTGATGAAAGATGTGCATAAATTTGAGGAGATATACAATAAGCTGTGCATCTTTAGTGAACACAACTACAAGCATAAGATACTTTTTATAGATGCCCCCCTCTGTTCTAAAGCAAAAGCTGCATTCAAAGAGTGTGGGTGGAAGATACAATAAATTTCTTATTAATTTTCTTTTTCTATTAAGCTCGTATCAAATCAGCGACATTCTTAGAACTTCCGTGTTCAAGGTAAGCTCTTAACTCTTTTGAGTCTTTTAAAAATGAACTTCTATCGTAGTTCTGGTATGCATCTAAAAGATTCTCAAGTGTAACATCATCTTGAAGATATTCTGGATGGATAGTTCTTCCTTTATGTTTTTGCCACATGATATTGGCAAGGCCTACATGAGTAAGTTTAACTAAACGACTCCCAATGAACCAATCTATCTTATTGGCTATATAACTGAGAACAAAAGGTATCCCAATGATGGAGGCTTCTAGTGTTGCAGTTCCACTACATATAAAAGCAAAGTCAGCCTCAAGAAGTGTTTTGTAGGTTTCATGTCTGATCTCAAATCCATCTAAATCACCATAGAGGTTTTGAATATCCTCTTGTGAAAAGTTTGTAGGGATGATGAGGATACCTTTGACACCTAATCTCTCTCGTAACTTTTTAAAGATGGGCATCAATTTTGTTATCTCACCCTTGCGTGATCCTGGCATAAATACAATCTTTTTCACCTCTTCGTTCAAGGTGTTTTTGAACTCTGTTATTTGGTCTAGTAAAGGATGCCCTACATAACTGATGGGGGCATCTTTTGGGTAGTATGATGGCTCAAAAGGGAGGATGGAAGCGAGTTTGTCTATGGTTTTAGCTAAGATAGGTATCCGCTTTTTTTTCCATGCCCAAGCTTGGGGGAGTATGTAGTAGATGATCTCTTTGTTTGGATACTTCTTTTTGATAGCTTTTGCGAGAGGGAGATTAAACCCAGATGAATCTATGAGCAAAACCTTGTCAACATCAGCACATAAGGCAACCATCTCATCTTTGAGTTTGAAAAAGAAGCGAAGTTTTTTAAGTGCATCAACAAAACCCATGATAGCTAGAGCACTCAGATCTACTATGGGTGTGCCTAACTCTTTGTTGAAAATCCCACTGATCTCTACATCATCACCGAGCTGTGTAAGTAAAGATTTGAGATGCACATTTGCCGAGTGTTCCATGGCACTAATGAGAAGTTTCATACAATATAACCTTTAATTTAGTGATGCAATTATAGCATTCCTTAGCTATAATGTTTGTTATGCATACAATCATATTTTTCATAAGTTTTTTAGTTGTGTTTTTTTTCATAAATATTTATATCTCTAAGCGTCTCATAGATAAATTAGATGTCTCACAAAGAGTAAAATTATATTTTCGTCTCTTTTTGATGCTCAACTTTTTAGGCATTATTGTTTATATGTTCTCAAGATATTATATGGAGTTAAATAACTGGCTATACTTTTTAGTATCCCTGCCCATGGGTGTATTATTTCTTCTCTTTTGTACAGCAATCATCTATGACATCTCAAGAGTCTCTCTTGGTAAAATACCATTAAGTGCATCAAGAAGAGATTTTGTCAAGAAATCATTGGACCTTTCTTCTTTTGTTCTTGCCACAGGATTGAGTGCTAGAGCTATGTATGAAGCAAGATTTGTAAAACATGAAAAAATAGATATCAAGATAACAAACCTACAACAAAAGTATAAAATAGTACAAATTAGTGACATCCACATAGGTGGACTTATAGATGCATCTTTTATAGAGAAAATTATCAAGAGGGTCAACGCCATGAACCCTGACCTTGTCGTTATCACAGGTGATTTAGTAGATATAGCACTTGACAAAGCAGAGGATGCTCTTGAAGCATTTAGAGTGTTAGAATCCAAATATGGGACATACTTTATAGTGGGAAATCATGAGTATTTTCATAATATTGGAAAGATTATAGATAAGGTAAAATCACTTGGAATCCGAGTCTTGGAAAATGAAAATCTATACATAGGTCAGGAGGGTAAGGGGTTTAACCTTGCTGGAGTGTATGATATGTTTGGCTATAGAATACAAGCGTATGAACCAGATATATATAAGGCTTTAAAAGGGCGAGATACTCACTCTCCCACTATCCTTTTAGCACATCAACCAAAGTTTGTTGAAGAGGTTGGTTCTGGAGTAGATCTTATGTTGAGTGGGCATACACATGGTGGACAACTTTATCCTTTTGGTCTTTTAGTGAGGTTGCAACAACCATACTTGAAGGGACTACACCAACACAATGATGCGTTACAAGTCTATGTCAACAAAGGGACAGGTTTTTGGGGACCACCTATGAGACTTGGAGCAAGTTCAGAGATCACAGAGATAAATCTAGTTCCTATTGCATAATTTGGGTTTAACCTAACCCAAGTATAATGTTAAACACAAATTATGCAATAGAAAATTTTAGAAATTCCTACTGCATAATTTGGGTTAATAAAATAGATAAAGGCATACTCAAGATGGTTATTAAAAATGCAATTATATGTGATGAAGATGGTTATAGAGAGGGTAATTTTACCATAGAAGATAGGACAGATAAAGTAATAGATGCTGAGGGTGCATATCTTCTTCCTGCTATGGTAGATCTCAATGTAAGACTTCAAGATGGTGTTCTTAATTCTAAAAATATTAAAATGATTTCTGAGGAAGCAAAAAAAGGGGGAGTTGGTCATATAGTGCTCAATGCGGACTCCTCTCCTAGGATTGATAGTGAGAGTGTGTTTGAATTTGCCCAAAATGG
>JALUXP010000101.1 GCA_027013295.1 Sulfurimonas sp. | reverse complement strand
CGTCGTTAGATTTTATTGAATTAGCTACGACTAGTCCTGCAAAAATCTGCCTAGCACTAGAGCTATTTACTTATTGCTGAAGTTGGGGTTATTTATGGAGAGGCACTTATATGGGAATGAAGACAGATCAAAACCAGCCCAAAAGAATTTCCACTAGATTAAAAGGTATTTTTATCACAATTTGTAGCAACCTATAGCGATAATTTGATAAAAAATATTGTTTTTGTTGTAAATCATACAAAGTTATATTATAATCTGTAAATAAAATTATCACAAAGTAATTACACTTTTTTAATACAAGGACATTGTATGAGCAAGATAGAGATCTTAATAGTTGAAGATGATGAGATAACTGCACTTAATCTCAGCATGTCATTACAAAAACATGGATATAACATTATGGCTACATGTGATAATATCCAAGAAGCAAAAAAGAACATAGCAACTCACAAACCAAATTTGGTTATTGTAGATATATCGCTTCAAGATACAAGTGATGGCATATTCTTTGGTAGAGAGGTGAGAGAAATTTTCAATCTTCCCTTTATCTATCTTACATCTCATAGTGATGACGACATCATATCTCAAGCCAAGTTGACCGAGCCTTATGGCTATATTGTCAAACCCTTTGACCCTAACTCTCTCCATGCAACTATTCAAATGGCTCTGTTTAAGTTTGATATGGAAAACACTCGAAACAACGATATTACAACTTTAAAGGTAGATAAATTAAACCTTGAAAAACTTCTCTACTCAAAAAGGGCAACAGATAAGCCTATTGTTCCATTTGGAGATGATTATCATCTTGATATAAGCATTTGTGAGACATTTTATAATGGTCAAAAGATAAAATTAACAAAAAAAGAGAATGCCTTTTTAAGGCTTTTGGTTGCTCAACTTGGACAAGTTGTTAGTTTTGAACAAGCAACGAACTATGTATGGGATGAGCATGGAGCAACTGAAAATAGTGTAAGAACACTTGTTTGGAGACTTAGAAATAAACTCGAAACAGATATTATCAAAAATGCTTCAGGTATTGGATACTACATAGAAGAATAGACTATCTTACCTTTATACCTTTCATAAATTCATGCATCTGTGCATGAGTGTTTTCATAGTCATACTTAGTATTTTTTTCTTTAGCATTTTGTTCCATCTCTGTGGCTAAATTTTGTAAGATTTCTATTCTAAAATTTGCACTTGAACCTTTAATAGTATGTGCCATCAAAGATATTTTTTTATACTCATTTTCCTCAATGGCAACTTTTAACTCCCCAAGAACTTTAGCCATCTTTTTAATAAATAATTTCATAAGCATGGAGAGTTCCTCTAAAGTTAGCATCAACTCCTCAGAGAGTTTTTTTACATCTAAACCTACTATAAGTTCCTTGTTTTCTTGGGAAATTCTTGTTTGAACTGAGGAATTTTCTTTAAGGTATTTGATAAAAACCTTTTCCAACTCTTTGATGACAATAGGCTTACCTAAAAAAGAATCAAATCCACTTTTGAGTCCTCTTTCTCGTGCTCCCTTAATCACATTTGCAGTGAGGGCAACAACAGGTGTATGTCGGAGTCCCTCTTGTCTTTCATACTCTAAAATCTTTCTAACAGCTTCATTTCCATCCATGATAGGCATCTGTTCATCCATCAAGATTAAATCATATTTTCCAAGTTTATAAAAATTAAGTGCATCAAGACCATTAGAAGCCAAATCAAGACTAAGCCCATATTTTTTCAATAAAATTTTAATTAACTCTTGATTAGCTTCATTATCTTCTGCTACAAGAATGTTTCCATTAAATTTTACTTGAGAATATTTTTTAAAACTTACTTTTGAATTTGGATGAAGGAGTTGTGTAAAGGTATCTTTGATTTTTGAGCAGTATAACGGAAAAGTCATAGGAATAATATCTTCATATTTATCATACTTATCACTTTGTGTATTCATCAAAGAGATATAAAATCTGTTGTGAATTTTATAATGATTACTCAACCACTTTTCAGGCATATCTTCATCAATAAATATTGCAACATCATATTCACAATTTAGAGAGTCAACAACATCAATATTGAACTTAAAAAAGTTAAAATACATCAATAAAGATTCTAATTTAAATCTATTATTTTCATTCGTAAAATAAAAAACTATCTGTTTATCTTGAAGTTCATCAATATTTTCAATAGTGCTAGATTGCGTATTTTTGACCTCTATTGGTAGTTTTAGGTAAAATGTACTTCCTCGGTCTATTTTCGACTTGAGGTAGATCTCACCGTTCATATGTCGCGCTAATTGTCGTGATATTGAAAGTCCTAAACCTGTACCCCTACTTGCTTCTAGTTTATTGTCTTGAGATTGTGTAAATGCTGAAAAAATACCTTTTTGGTCTTCTAATGATATACCAATCCCATTATCACGAATACTAATTTGAAGTGTATCACTATGCGTAATGTATTTTGCTTTGAGACTTACAATACCATTCATAGGTGTAAATTTTACCGCATTACTCAGTAGGTTTGATACTATTTGCTTGATTCTCAGAGGATCACCAAAGAGTTCTTTTGGTATATTTGGATCTATAAAAGAGACTATGGTTATATTTTTGCTTGATGCACTAGCAACAAAAAGCTCCATCGTATTTGTCAACTCATCATGGAGAGAAAATACTTTTGCCTCTATCGTAAACTCACCACTTCTTAATTTAGAAAAATCCAATATATCATTGATGATACTAAGAAGACTCTCACCACTTGTCAAGATAGTTTCTAAGTAACCCCTATGTTTAGAGGAGATATCTTCATCAATAAGGAGATTTACAAAACCTAGAATTGCATTAAGTGGCGTTCGGATTTCATGAGACATATTTGACAAAAAGTATTCTTTTGCCTGAGATGCTTTTAATGCTTCAGCCCTTGCATCAATAAGCTTATTGAAGATTGTATCTGTATAAAATTTTAAAATTCCACGAAAGTTTTGATCAAAAACATAGGAAATTTCATCAAACATCTTTTTAGAATTAAAGTCAGCATCATAAGAGAAATCAATCATGGATCTACGAAAATGTGAACATATCTCAAATAGTTCATCAGCTGTAATCTCTCGCACTTTTAAATAGGTAAGAAGTTCTTGCATCACTGGACAATTACCTATCTCGGTATCACCGCTTATAACACCCATGAAGTAGTCAAAAACACCACTCGCATACTTTTTTATAAAAAGTTCTGGCTCTATTTTATGGTTTTGAAGTATCTCTCTTGGTAAGTCATAAGTAATCCAATTTTCTAAAATAACACTCTTTGACTCAATAAATGAATGTTGTAATTTAAAAAGTTCTGGGGAGACAATATGCATATTCACTCCAAATTTCAAGATACAGTAGTTAGCATTAGATAAGTAGTGGGATGAAGTTTTTTGTGGATATCCCCGAAATGGGGATATGAAGTAAAAGTTAGTGGCTTTTACCAACTACAACAATCATCTTGATATTAATAGCAACAAAACGAATGAACTGCCAGATTACACAAGTTCTCATTTTTCTAGCAAATGCACCTGGAATCATTGTTAAGTTAAACTGATCACTCTTTTCAAAATTTCTCTCTTCGTGTTTCATATTTTTTCCTTTTATTATTTTTTATTCTGGGATCAGAGTCCAACCTGGATTGAGTTTTGCTTTGTATAGAAACAAGTGGTGTAAAATATGTTTAATCCAATGTCCCGCAAGACCAATCTCACCAAAAGTATAGTCAGTATCACGACCTGTTCCAGGGTATTTCTCAAAGTCAGGAACGACAGGATAAACAGTCATTGCTGCAGCTGTACCAGTTGTAAGTCCCTTACCAGCTGATGCAACACATGCTGCACCCATCTCTGCCATAGAAGCTTCATGTAAGTGTGCATTTTCACCCTTAGTCATAAGATCACAAACAGAGTGAGCAACAGCTTTACCGATGATACCAGAAGGCATACCTGTTCTTGGAGGAGTAGGATTGATCGGTGTTCCATTTGGAGAACTCATAGGTTTAGAGATGATATGTGGAGGAGCAAAAGCGATCCCTGCTGCGAACATATTTTTGTATGTAGGATTTTGGTATGTTCTTGGCCAATCACTCGCCTTCCAATTTTCATATGCACCAGCAGCATAGTTTGCATCAACTTTCATGAAACCATTTGGAGCAAATACAGTAGCTGTTATATCTTCACCATCTTTTGAATACGCCTTGAGACCAACACCCGCAAAAGGAGGGATAAGCATAGCAAAATCAAATTCCTCTTCATTTTTAGATCCATCTAAGAGTTCATACTCAATTTTGCCCTCTTCTACCTTAGAAGTATGCGCACCAATAAGCCAATCAACACCTCTCTCAGCAAAAAGTGATTCTGCAAAAAGTTTAGAACTTACTACATAGCCACCAACTTTCATATGAAGACCACCCATACCAAAGTCGCCTAAGAAAGACTCATTTGAAATCCACTTGATATCTGCCATATCACGAACACCAGCTTTTTTTAGTTCATGTTCAATGTTAAATATATATTCAAATGCAGCACCTTGACATGTACACATACCATGACCAGTACCAACAAGGAATTTTTGTCTCTCCCCTGCTTTCATCTTTTCAATACATTTTTGAAGTTCTTGAGAAGCGTGAACTGCATGGTCAGCTGTACATACCGAAACAGTATGCTCACCTAGACCATTTGCATCTCCAAGTCCTGGAGTTGCTGCAAAATTCAGTTTTGGACCGGTTGCATTGATGAGATAATCATACTCAACTATTTCACTTTCACCTTCGCGACCAGACTCTGTATATTCGATAGTCACAAAAGGTTTTGCTTCTGATTCACTTCCCTCTGGATTTATAGACACAGCTTTAGCTTGTTTAAAATTAATCCCAGCTTTTGCATAAACAGGAGCTAAATCAAAGGTTACTTCCTCTTTACTCATCTGTCCAACACCTACCCAAATATTTGATGGAATCCAATTCCATTTACTATTTGGAGTTACCACTACCACTTCGTGAGATGAACCTAACCATTTTGCTGCGAATGTCGCAGCAGTGTGTCCTGAAACACCCCCACCTAAAACAACTAATCTTGCCATTTAATTTCCTTAATTTTTTGTTCTATGAAAAGTCTATCAAAACAATATCACAAATTAATCACAGCATGTTATAAAGAATTTTTATAATAAAAATAATTTCACACATAGAAGTCCTATTTATAGGCTTTTTTGTATCATAAATCTAATTTTAAGTGATTATTTTAATATTTTATCCAAGATTTCAAAACAATTTTTTGATAATGACTGTGTAGAAACTACACGCTCAAGCTCTATTCTCATCACATTTTGGTTGATTGGATTCATTTTTTTGTAAATTTTAAAGGCAGAAATCAGTGCAGAAGAGATCTGCGGGTTTACTTTGTCTATCTCAAGCACTTTATCACATACAAATTTATACCCACTTCCATCTTTTGCATGAAAATACTTATAGTTCCTTGCAAAGACCCCGATGAGTGAACGCACCAAATTAGGGACAAGAGGATCATACACTTCATCTTCTTGAAGCTCAATCACATTTTGTAACACGCCCTCTCTCTGTGAAGCAGCTAAAATAGAAAAATATTTATTCATTACAAGCGTATCTAACTTGTATTTTGCATAAAAATCTTTCATCGGTTGTATTTGGATATCTTCTTTAACATTTTCCAATATATCTAAGGCTGTTATCTTATCTGTCATTGTAAGCGATGTTTTGTATTGTTGTAAAACCAAGTCATTTATCTCTTGAGTATCCAAATAACTCAACATTTTTAAGGCACTGTTTTTAATAGCTCGTTTAGACATACTTAAAGCATCTATGCTATGAGAAGAAGCATCATGATTTTTAACATAAATATCTAAAAATTCTTCCTTATAGGTAGTTGCCAAATGCTTTTGTAACTCTTCTTTTGCCTTATATATTGGCTCAAAATCAATTATACTTTGTCTCTGCATAAGAGTTGACACTGTCGGCAGCTCTAAAAGCAACGCCTTAAATGAGAGCTCTATATCTGCTTCTAATACAATTCCATAACTTTTCACAAACGCATCGTTTATCTCATCACCTTGCATCATACTTTCTAAAGTCTCAATAGCAAAAAGCTGTGTACTTTCATAACGCACAAAACTATTGTTATCATAACGCATCAAAAATGGATAAGATGAACGCTCTTGTTCTACAATAATAGGGGCTGAAAAGTCTCTATTTAAAGAGAGGATTGGTTGTGCATCTAATGTAAAATGAAACTCTTCATACTCTTGAGAGATTATAAGTGTTTTCTCTACCAACTCCTCCCCAGAATCTCCAAGTAAAGCTATCTTCAAAGGATACATATAGATTCTCTGCCTTTTACCATCAAGTGCATTTGGGATCACTTGAGTAAGTCTTAGAGTATAAACTCCATCTACATATCTCTCTCCAACTAAAAGCTTTGGAGTTCCATTTTGATGATACCATCTCTCAAACTGACTCAAGTCAATATCACCAGCTTTGCTCATCGCCCATAAAAAGTCTTTTGTAGTAACAGCTTGTCCATCGAATGTTTCAAAATACAAATCCGTTGCTTTACGGTATTTTTCTTCTCCAAGCAGAGTATGTATCATACGAATAACTTCTGCACCTTTTTCATATACTGTAGAGGTATAAAAGTTATTCATGGAGATGTAAGATTCTGGTTGAATAGGATGTGAGGTAGGGGATGCATCTTCTACAAATTGTCGTTCTCGTAGTGCTTTGACCTCTTCTATGCGTTGCACCTCTTGCGAGTTCAAGTCAGCCGAGAAACATTGATCACGAAAAACGGTAAGCCCCTCTTTGAGAGTAAGTTGAAACCAATTTTTACAAGTGATGCGATTTCCAGTCCAGTTGTGAAAATACTCATGGGCAATAACACTTTGAATCCCCATAAAATCTTGATCTGTTGCAACCTCTTCATTGGCTAGAACATAATGAGAATTAAAGATATTAAGACCCTTATTTTCCATCGCTCCCATGTTGAAACTATCTACAGCTACGATATTGTAGATATCTAAGTCATATTCCCGTCCATACTTTTGTTCATCCCAAAGCATTGCCTCTTTGAGTGATTTCATGGCATGCAAACATTTGGACTCATTCCCTTTATCGCAATAGATATTTAACTCAACATCAACACCACTCATCGTTTTAAAGGCATCGTTTACTTCGCCAAGGTCTCCAGCTACAAGTGCAAAAAGGTAAGATGGCTTTGGATGTGGATCAAACCAAGTAGTCCCATGACGCCCATTCATAAACTCTATGCACTCTTTTTTGTTTCCATTACTGAGCAAGATAGGATATGATTTTTTTTCTGCTATCACTGTTGTAGTAAAAACGCTCATCACATCTGGTCTATCAAGATATGGGGTGATTCTTCTAAATCCCTCTGGTTCATTTTGTGTGCAAAAGATACTACCGCTTTTGTATAAACCCTCAAGTTCTGTATTTTTATGTGGATATATCTTGTTGATTATTTTGATGGTAAAGTTCTCTGGAACTGCCATAATTTTCAATCTATTGTCCATGTATACATATCTCGTATCATGAAGTTTCAAATCATTAAGATAAAGCTCTATCAACTCTAAATCTACACTATCTAAGAAAATATCTTCAACATCATTCTCTTTGTGCAAACTCATAGTATTTGTAACTAAAGTATACTCTTCATACAAATCAAATATTAAATCCACACGCTTACAACTAAAATCAGGACTGGTATAATCTTTTAAATATATCGTTTTCATTTCACTCATGTATCTCTCTTATTTTATATTGCTATCTTATACCATAATATATTAGAAATTTCAACTCTTGAGTACCTAAGCATTTTTTTAAAGAAAAGGACAAGATTCTTTCAATAACAAAAAGTTTTATACTATAAATATAACAAAAAGCAATTTATAAGTATATATATCATAAACTACAAAAAACAAAAAAGTAGGTTCAAATGACTCTTTTAAAAATCTTTCTCCTTAGCTTATTACTCTTTCTCAATGCACATGCAGCTCCAAAAGTCAATAAACAAGTAATTGTTTCATATGATAACATACACACATCAACATTTAAAAGTGCCTCTCAAGCAAATGCACTCAACACAGCTTACAAAAATGTAAACTGTCCAGATCAAAGAGTTACACTCATAGGGGCACCTCTTTGCTCGGAGCTTGAAACAAATATGAAATCGAAAATGTGGGAATGTTTAGTCGTATACAGCTGTACTGAATAACAAATTCTGAGTATTTTGGTAAGATAAAGTATCTCCTTGTCCCTGTACTACTTTGTTTAAAGTGTTTTTTAAAAAGTATAAAAAACACCAAGTCCATTAAAAGTCCGCCTATTTATTTTCATCTAAAATAGTTCTTGGCAAAAAAGTATTTTTAATTTTTCTAGTAAATCTTCATTTACCTTTGTAAGAGTTTTATCAACAATTTCGCTATTTATTGTAAAACATTTATCATACTTGATATAAGATTGTATTGGGAGTGAAGTATCTTCAAAATCAGCCTCTTTTATTTTTAAAAGATTGCTCTGTAATTCGTTAGATGTAATTTAAAAACAAACAACATCACCGAAATTATTTTCAGACTTAACCACTAAAACAGGTCTCTTTTTAGATTTTTTTAAATTAGTAAATGGAAACTTTACGAGTAGAACTTCACCTACCTTATAGCTCATCCCAAACCTTGTCTTTATCATTATCCCATGTTGAGACCATTGATTGCTCTTGAGCTTGTATTAACTCATTTTCAGAGTCATAAGAAGAAGCAGAAGTCTTTAATCTAGTATAGCTTTTTTGACTACACTTTCCAATATTTCAGTAAAAGTAAAGGAACAAAATTTGCTTTTTAAATTCTAAAAAAGAGTTTCCCATCCAAATACTTCTTCTTCCACTCCTTGCAATAATTTTATATTTTGCAAATAATAAAAACAAACTTCTAATGCTTGATATGATAATAGCCTCACTCAAGAGTGATATGGCATATCTC
>JALUXP010000100.1 GCA_027013295.1 Sulfurimonas sp. | reverse complement strand
TTTTTGAGTTCCTCTGTTATATTTTTTATTCTGGCTGCTAAGATGTATATAATGCCCCAAAAAATCAAGACAACTTTCAAAAAGATTTAATTTCATCTTCACCTGTTACCTTATGCCACACTTTTTAAATAGTCAAGATAAACATTCATTGGTTTTTGATAGTCCAAACTTGAATGAAATCTTTTAAAGTTGTATTTATGTATATATGCCGCTACTCCTTCTTTTAGATCTTTGATGGTCTCATAGTTGCTGATATAGATATTACTGTGTTTGAGTGTTCTGAAAAATCTCTCGATAACAATATTGTCAATGCTTCTGCCTCTACCATTCATCGAGATTTGAATCCCATTATCTTCGAGCAATTTTGTATGCTCATGACTGGTGTATTGACTCCCCTGATCGGAGTTGAATATCTTAGGTTTAGGATACTTTGACAGCGCTTCTTTTAGTACATCAGTAGCGAGTGTTGCATCCATAGAGTTTGAAATCTTGTATGCAAGCACTGCCTTTGAGTGCCAATCAATAACTGCAGCGAGATACATAAATCCGCCATTGATGCGGATGTAGGTAATATCTCCACTCCACACCTCATTTGGTGTTGGAACATAGACATGTTTTTTCTTACCATCTTGCATCCAGTATTGCTTGAGCAAATACTCATAGATTTTATGTTCTGGATGTTTGATACTTGTGAGCCTTTTTTTCGTTGGATAGACAGCTTGTATTCCAAGTATCCCCATATATTTTAGGACTCTGTTTTTCCCGATACTGTACCCATCCTCTTTAAGTTGAGCGTGAATGAGTCTGTATCCATATTCTGCATTTTCAGTTGCTATTTCATCAATCTTATGGAGTATTTTCATATCCTTTTGTCTCATTGGTACAGCTTTGTAATAGTAGCTGCTTCTGCTGATACCGACAAGTTCACACTGCTCTGATACGGATAGCTGTTTATGCTTAGACTCTATCAGAGACTTTCTATCATTTAAGTCCAAGCTCTTTAACTTTCCCACTGCCCACTCCGCTTTGACAGTGGCTTTACCAAGTGCTTTGGCTAATTGCTCATTTTCAGATTTAAGTTCTTCTATCTCATCTTTATAGGCTTTAGTAGCTCCACTAACATCGAAAGCCAAAGAAGCATTTTCTAAAAACTGCTGTTTCCATTTTCCAAGTGATTGAGAAGTTACTCCATATTTTGAAGCTAATTGACTTGTTGTCATCTCCTCTTTGAGCATCTCTATGACTATTTTTGTTTTTTGCTCGGCTGTGTATGTTTTACCTTTTTTTCTACTCATAATTTCATCTCCATAATTCTTATTATTTTAACTTTTTTGAAAATAAATCTTACTGAATTGCTGTCTTAGATTTTAGGGGCATTATATTATCAAAAAAGATGAATTTTCAAACCCCCCGTTTTTTTAATTAACTCAACTTTCGCACATAAAACCTAACTCTTTTTGAGTATAAGCACTGAGTACAGCGATAATTTGTAAGAAATTTTTATTATCCTTGACAACATCTTGAATCTCAGAGATTTTT
>JALUXP010000099.1 GCA_027013295.1 Sulfurimonas sp. | reverse complement strand
CATTGTAAGCATACTTTCAATGGTTTTCGTATTGACAACAATAGTGTCATTCATAAAGTCAACACTAGGGGCACCAGTATAGAAACTCATCTGTATCCAACTCAACATATCATTAGAAAAAGCTTTAAGTGCCTCTTGACCATCCACAGCCTCACTTAATGTAAGTTTCAGACCCTCATTTGATGCTTGAAAATCTTCAAGCATCAACTTCAAAATAAGTCTGTTATTTGCATTATCATCAACAATAAGTATCTTCATCTTTATCTCCTATAATCTTTTTAAAAGCTCTTCAACGCAACTTTTATAATCTTTCATACCTTTTGAGCGTTTCTCATCTAAAATGATGGGAGATCCTGACTCAAATTGTTGTGCCAGTTTTATATCTATACCTATAGGTGAGAGGAGTTTTTCCTCTCCAAATGATGTTTTCACCTTAGCTAAAGATTCACGATGCTCTACTATGTGAGGGTTGTACATAACTGGGAGTATAGAAACATCTGCCAACTCTCTACCCACATCTTTTGCACTTTGATATACAGCACGCATCATCTGCCCAACTGCTACTACACCGAGGTGATGCGGAACAAAAGGTACTACCACAGCATCAGCTACCTCAAGTGAATTTTTAAGAAGTGCATCAAAGGTTGGAGGTGTATCAATGACACAATAATCAAAAAACTCAGCTATTTTCTCTCTTTTAAACCTTGACTTTAATACACCCCTCAGGTCTGAATACTCATACACATCAAAAAGTGCTAGTGCAGGAGAGAGAGTAAGGTTAGGATGCACAGTAGGGATAAAGGTCTCACTTAAAGTTTTCCCTTCAAAGATAGAATGCACTCCAAGATCTTCACTTGGCTCACAACCAACACCAATAGAGGCATGACCTTGAGTATCTAAATCAAGGAGAAGCACTGAATTTTTTTTGGCAAGTCCACTTGCTATATTGACAGCAGTAGTTGTTTTTGCACTGCCACCTTTACGATTACTAATTACAATTGTTTTCACTCTCTACAAATCCCTTTAATACTAACTCAAATGTTTTTATCTCTTCTGCGAAAGAGTAAGATGCACTATAATTCATTTTGTATGCCATGATGAGTTGTAATACAGCTAAATGTATATCATCGCACTCTTTAAAATCAAATTTTATCTCCGTAGAAGCTTTTTCCTGAAGATACTCTCGTAGAGGTATCACTTCATCTTCGTAGATTACAGCTGAAAATTTTGCTTTTTCTCCATCGTATGCTATTGCCATCTTATCCCCTTTATTTTGGTAATCTTAGTTCTGAGATTACATTGATTAAAACACCATTTAGGTCTAAAACACCACTAAACTCTAAAAATTCGCTAGAACTTTCATCATCAGTATCCATTATTTGCGAGGCATCTACATGAGCTATATCATCTATTGCATCCACTTTGATAGCAAAAATTTTTTCTTTTGACTCATATATGAGTAACTTTTGCAAGGAGTTGGATACCTTATCCATTTGCGACATAAAAGAGTCAATGATACCCAATGTGTGCTTATATGTATTTTGCATCTCCGTCTCAAATAACATTTTAGCTTTTTGCTTATCCTGTACAGAAATATCAAGAAGTTCTCCACCTTTGATAT
This sequence comes from Sulfurimonas sp., assembly GCA_027013295.1. GTDB lineage: Bacteria > Campylobacterota > Campylobacteria > Campylobacterales > Sulfurimonadaceae > Sulfurimonas. Next base: position 41,294 of record JALUXP010000099.1, on the reverse strand, counting down.
GTAATTGTTTATGATAATCACTTAGTTGATTCAATAAAATAGCGATATCATCATCATAAGAAGTGAAATTATCTATCCACTTCCCAAGTTCACAATGATGGGGATTTACAGTCTTTGTAAATTCCACTCCCCTAAGCAGTGAATCTTCAAGTGCATCTAACCAATCAATATGTTCTTTTTTCAACCTTCTAAACAACTCAACAAGCTCAACTTCATAACTTTTCATCTCTATAAGTTTTCTAAAGTTCAACACTTTTACAATAGAATCTTCGTAGGACATAATCCCATCTATGTATTTGTGGGAGGTAGGAACTTGGGTGAGGTTTTCACCATGAACTATGCGTATAATATGCTCTATGCTTACTGCATATCTATTTTTAGCAACACTAAATACTATAAAATCAGTCATCATCTCTTCCTTATGCTACCTCAGAATCTATTTTTTCTTTTAAACTCGCTGAGATTCCCAGTAACCCTAATGGATCTATAGAGATGATAATCTGACCATTTCCAAGCAGTGCTGTACCACTAAAAAGTGGATGTGCTTCCATGATGCCAACCAATGGTTTTTGCACAACATCGAGTTGTCCTAAAAACTCATTGACAACAACAGCTAACATATTGTCTTTAATATTTAAAACAACTATGGAAAGTGGGTGGTCTTTCATATCTGTTTTATCAAGCATCGAGTCAATAAAAAGAAGAGGGATCACCTCTCCTCGGATATAGATAAATGGTTCATTATGTAGATACTCTATCTCATCGCTAGAGATTTTCACTGTTTCGCTCACACTCTCCATTGGGATACCATAATGGATATTGTCCATAAGAATATGAAGTAAAGAGGTAACAGCAAGTGAAACAGGGATACTCAGAGTGATAGTCGTTCCAATGTTTGCTTTGGTTTTGATACCGATAGTCCCGCCAAAATTCTCTATAGATTTTTTCACAACATCCATACCAACACCACGACCACTAAACTCAGTAATGGACTCCGCGGTTGAGAGACCAGGAAGAAGGACTAACTCTGCCATCTCATCTTCACTCAGTTTATCAATCTCTTCAGAAGTCATAAGACCTTTTTCTAAAACCTTATCTGCAACTCTTTGGACATTAATTCCTGCACCATCATCTATAATTTGGATGATGATTTTATCTGATTGGGCAAAAGCTGAAAGCTTCACAAGCCCATTACTTTGCTTCCCTTTTTTCTCTCGTACATCTGGCATCTCAATACCATGGTCAAGTGAATTACGCATAATATGGATCATAGGATCTGCTAACATCTCTATCATATTTTTATCGAGTTTAGTCTCCCCACCATCCATCTCAAGTTTCACTTTTTTACCAAGTTTTTTTGATATATCACGAACGAGTTTTGGGTATCTGTCAAACACATACGAAATAGGGAGCATTCTCATACCCATAATGAGATCTTGGAGTTGTTCTGAGAGGCGATTGATGAAGATATATTTTTCCATAATCTCCCTTTTTATCATATCGTGAGTCATACCAATCACATTGTCAGCCAAATATGGCAATGAGTTCTTAGCAACAAGAAGTTCCCCTACAACATTCATGAGCGAATCTATAGACTCTTGGTCGATTTTGACTGTTTTACCAACTACTGATTTTTTCTCTTCTTTCTTATGGGTAGTAGGTGTTGCTTTGGTTACAATTTTTGGTGTTGTTTTAGTTTCTTCTTTTAAAAATGGCGTTTTTTCTTGCACTTTTTCCTCTTGGACTTTTTGTGCTACAACTACTTTTTCCTCTTGAACTATCTCCTCTTTTTGTACCTCAACAAGTTCTTTACCAAGCTCTTTAGCAATAAAGTTCTTCAAATCCTCTTTCGTTTGGAAATCACTTGGAATATCTGGAAGATATTTTTTCATCTTTGCCAATATAGACTTTACTCGTTCAAAATCACTAGCAGTTTCTAAAAAGTCTAATGCTCTATACTGTTGCTCGTACATATTTTGTAAGATAAGCTCAATATGTTCATTTGTATCTATTTGAGACTCTTCATCTTCTTTTGGTGTTTCTTCGGAGGGTTGTTCAAGTGGTTTTGCCTGAGCTTGAGTAGTTGAGGCTAGATCACTAGAATATTTTTCTCCCTTATGAAGACCCTTGAAAAAACTACCCAACTTTGAAGTATCTTCATCTTTAATAAGCCCAGATATATCCAAAAATCTTTGAAGTTGTGCGTATTGGATAGTATCTTTACCTACTAATTCTAAAGAGTTCTTCACCTCATCAACGATTGTTTGTAGATCAAAATCATCCGCTATATCACTTAACTCTTTAAGGGAGTCTATAGGGTGACCACTATCTCCCATATCTACTTGCAACAAAGTATTGATATCTAATGCTAAAAGCTCCATCTCATCACTAAAGTTAAAAAGAGCCTCTTCTATCTCACCGTAAGTACCATAGACAAAAGCAACAAGTTGTGTTTTTAAAAGGAGTCCATCTTCATCTTCTGTACCACTTAAGATTGCCTTTGAATTTTCATTTGTCATGCAAGAACTTATACCTAGCACATTTTTACCTAAAAGAGAAAGTGCATAGATAGGGTCATTGCCATAGACCATACATGATTCATCTATGTCAAATAAAACACCATAAAAATTTTGTGTACCAACAAAATTCTCATCTATAGTGGTGTTATTAAAAGGTAGCTTGATAGAGGATGCACCAGACAACGAGTGTAACGGGAAGTTGATGATTTGTGATTTGTCTTCTAAGAGCGTAAATGGAAGTTGCCACTCTTGCTCCACTTCAACATCCTTACCCATTTGTTCATTGAGTGCTGCTACTATGGAATTTACACGCTCCTCATCTGCTTCTACAATGCCACCGCTTTCCTCTGCTGCTTCAATGAGGTTTAACACCTCATCAAAAGCATCATAAAGTGCTTCAATCATTGACTCAGCAAATTCTAGTTTTCCACCGCGTAACATATCGAGAAGATCTTCTGCATGGTGTGTAATCTCTTTGACCGATTCAAAACCAACTATACCACTCCCACCTTTAAGGGTATGTGCTGCACGAAAGACAGAGTTTAAAAGTTCAGGGTCATCACCACCAATACTCTCTATATTTTGATCAATAAACGAGAGATTTTCTCTTGCTTCACCTAAAAACTGTTCTAATAATGGATCCATAACTTCTCCCTACATCTCTACTAAGATATCAATATATGCTTTTAACTGCTCAGGTCTTATAGGCTTCGTCTCAAAAAGATTTGCTCCCACCTGATATGCTGATGCTTTATCTTCATCTTTTGCTTGCGTTGTTATCATGATAACTGGCACTCTCTCATGGTTTTTTTGTTTTCTGAGTTCACCAATGAAGGAGTACCCATCCATCACAGGCATATTTACATCTACTAAGTAAAGATCTACAATATTATCTAAACTTTTTTCCAATGCTTCCATACCATTTTCTGCTTCAATCACTTCTAAACCAAACGATTTAAGTATAGAGCCATGGTAACTTCTCACTGTTTTTGAATCATCTACAACCATAATCTTTGCCATAATATCTCCTAGAAAAATTCTATTTCATTCTCATCTTCATAAGTTAACTTACCAGAAAACGAATCTCTTTTTGATCTCGCTTCTAATAATGTTGTTTTTAACTTTTTTTGTAACTTATCCATACTTCCAGATACTACAAGCTCATCCGAGTGAAAAGCACTCTTAAGGTATAATACCTTCGGAAGTAAGTCCTTAGCTGAACTTGGTTCAAAGTCCTTGGGACTTTCAAGCAAATTCAGCTTCACTTTTTATTTTTGATAAACGAGTGTTCTTCCCATCTTCTTAGCGTTAAATACTGAAACAATCCTACTCATATACTCTGCATGACCTAAAAGTACATAACCTCCAGGGTTGAGCATATCATAAAAGGTCATTGCAACCTCTTTTCTTGAGGCATCATCAAAATATATCAACATATTTCTTGAAAATATTACATCAAATTTTCCAAGCTTACGCATCATCTGTTTATCAAAGATATTTGCTACTTGAAAATCCACAGTCCCCATCAGATCATCGCCAAGTTGATAACCTAGATTTTTCTTCACAAACCATCTCCCTAAAATATCTTTTGGTATTGCATGGACAGATCTCTCAGTATAACGAGCTTTTTGAGCTTTTTCTATAACTGTAGAGTCGATGTCTATACCAACCACCTCAACATCTCTTCGCTCTATCAACTCACCCTCTTCTACTATGTGAAGTATCATGGAGTATGGTTCTTCCCCCGTTGAACATGGTGAGGATAAAATTCTAAGTGGTCTATTTTTGGGCATGATTTTATCTAAATCTGGCAAGATGCTCTCTACTAACACCTCAAACTGATCTTTTTCTCTAAAAAAGTAGGTCTCATTTACTGTAACAGCATTCATAAGTTCTTGAAACTCTATTCCATCTTTATCATCAAAACGGAGTTTAAAAAAGTATTTTCTAAAATTATCAACTTCTAATTCTACTGCTCGTTTATCTATATATTTTGCTAACTTATCGTAATGTTTTTCCTTTTCAAGATGAATCCCACTTTTACGGTAGATAAACTCACCAATCTTTTCAAAATTTTCTGTAGATAAAAGATGTGCCATACCCTATCCTTCTATCATTTTGATCGCCCCATCAACGGCAAACTGTGCATAAACATCATCTTCAAATCTTGTTTTAAGTGCTTTAAGTAAAGGGATATCTTCCATCTCACCTATCTCACCCATATAATCAACTGCGGTCATCGCGACATTGATATCTTTCTCTTTTTCTAAAAGTTCAACTAACATCTCCCTAGACTCTGCAAAATCCACATCTCCTAGTACATTGATGGCAAAGATACGCAAATCTCTATCATCACCAATAAGAAATTTTACTATGTAATACTTGATCGCCGTACCAAAATTTCTCAGTATTGAGATGCCGAGATTTCTCACATAAGCATTATTTAACTTCAACAGCTCCATAATCTCTTCTACGGGAGCATCATCGGGATCCATATTTGAGACAACTGAGGCTACTTTTGTAGATATATTTTTTTCTACCTCCTCATGGTCGATGAGAGAGACTAAAAAACTACCACCATCAGGAAATTTACCAATCTCCTCTATGGCATAATCTTGCTTTGCAGAATCATCACTCTCTTGAAAGTATTCTATCGCTTCATTGAGCGTAGCAAACTCTGGCAGGTCATCTACAATCTGTTTTTGATGTTTTTTTATTAATGCCATACTAACCTCTACTTCATTGTCGCTATTTTATGTAAGATCTGTTTAAAATCCAACTGTTCACTCACACCACCATTATCAAAGGCAACCTTGGGCATACCATAAACTGTTGCACTCTCTTCACTTTCACCTATCGTATAAGAGCCTCTTTTTTTCATCTCAACCATTCCAAGAGCGCCATCATCACCTATCCCTGTTAAAAGCACCCCTACGAGTTGCTCTGGTTTAAAAACATCTATGGCAGAGAGCATCATCTCATTGACGCTTGGCATAAAGTAACCATTGCCCTTCTCTTTGTCCTCACGGATCACAATCTTACCAGATGTTTTTTTTGCGAAATTCATATGGACACCACCCCTAGCTACATAGATGTTTCCTGGAATGACTTCCATATTTGAGCTACTTTCATGAACGCTAAGTGCGGAGGAGCGATTGAGTCTTGTAGCAAAGGCTGCTGTAAATTTTTCGGGCATATGTTGGACAATGCAGATTGGGTACTTATAGTTCGCAGGCACTGATGCACAGATCTGTTCTATAAGACCAGGACCTCCTGTTGATGAACCGACAAGAATCACTTTTTGTATATCTTTAGAAGTAAGGCTTGTACTTTTTTCTTGTTGTGCTACTCTTCTCTCTCGCATCGGCTGCACTTTTTTGATGCGTTGGAGTCTTCGTTTAGGTATTCGTGCGAGTGATTTGACTTTTTGAATAATATCTTCAGTATTTTGAACTTTTCCAATATTCATAGTTCCTGGTTTAGATACATAATCTATAGCACCCAAATCAAGTGCATCCATTGTAATAGTTGCATCAGCCGTTGTCAATGAGCTTACCATAAGTATAGCTGATGGATTTTTCTCCATGATCTGCTTTACAGCTTCGATGCCATCCATCACGGGCATATTTATATCCATAGTGATGGCACTATAGTCAGTCTCAACTGCCATATCAACAGCCTCTTGACCATTTTTAGCTACATCTACATCAAAACCTATCTCAGAGACAATGGTGCTAAGTTGCTTTCTTACTAATGCTGAATCATCGACTATTAAAACTTTTTTTGCCATCTATCTTCCCTTACTTTGGATCATCTTCTCGATGTCCATCCTCATAACCAACTTCGCTCCATTTTCAAGATGTAATACATCTGTTAAAAGCTCATCTTCTTGAGGTTTTATATCTGTTTGATTTACTTTAAGTATATCACTTACACTCTCTACAACAAAACCCACTTTATCACCATCTATCTCTGTCACTATAATTTTAGAGTCTGCATCAGATTTCTTATTTATCCCTAAGATTTTAAATAAAGAAACAATGGGAACAATCTGCCCTCTAATGTTGATAACACCATCAATCTTTTTATCTGTCATCACAACATCAGTTGGTTTAACAGAGTCTATGATCTCAGCTACTTTATCTACCTCAAAAGCATACTCTTTATCTTCTAACTTGAAGATAATAAACTCAAGAGCATCTTCATCATCAAGAGTTTGAGATTCAAGCTCTTCTTTTGTATCGATATAAGATTCATTAACCTTAATCAAATCACATATTACACTATCGTCCAAGAAAGATATGAGTGAATTTTCATCATGTAAGACACCAGATATTTTACTTTTGTCAAATTCATTTCCCATATATTCTATATCTTTATCTAAAAAGTTTTTAATATCAACAATCTCATCTACTAAAAGCCCCACTGTCTTTGAATTGACCGTAGTGATTAAAATACGATTTTTATCACTTTTAAATTTTTCAAATCCATAATATACCCGTAAATCTATCACAGTTATCAAGTCATCTCTAAGGGTAATGAGACCTATAATCTCATCTCGTGAACCTGTTATCTCGGTAAAAGTAGTCTCTGCTAAAATAATCTCTTGTAAAAAGTCTATATCTATTGCAAAGCGTTCCCTAGACATCTTAAATATGAGAAATCTTCTTGATGGGGCTTCTACTATCTTTCTCTCTTTAGCTTTAGCTTCATGGATCTCTTTTGCCTTGATATTTACTTTTTTTATCTTTGCAAAGAGTGCATCAAGAGATAAAATCTGTACTATCAAATCTTTATGTTTATAGATAGCTATAACTGCATCATCAGCTCTATCTATATACTCAATATGCTCCTCTTTTATAGTGACTGTATTGTAAACATCACTCACAAGCAAAGCATTTACAGAGTGTTCGTTAGTTAAAGATAAAAGTCTTGAGAGATCATTATTCTCATCAACTTTTCCTATACCTAAGAGCATATTTATGTCCAAAATAGTTGCAATATTACCGCCCAATACACTTAAACCTCTAACCTCTTTTGGTCGGAGGGGAAGTGGCATAATATCAGGTACCCTAAAAATTTGATTTATATCTTGAGTTGATATTCCAAAATTCTCAGAGTTATTTTTAATAATTAAAATCTCTTGGATTTGCATTATTTATCCCTATCTGTTTGCATCAACCTTGTTGAAGTTCATCTGCCATCACTGCCAACTCTTCTACACCCTCACCTATGTGCGATACTGTCTCTATGATAAGTTCACTCGCTTTACGGGATTCCATCGCATTTCTTGCACTTAACTCTATTGCTTTTTGAATTTCATTGACACCAATATTTACTTGATTCATCCCCTCTAAGTTTTGATCATTGACAGTTTTGAGCCCAGTGTAACGGTCAAGCAAATCCACAAGCATATCTGTAATCTTTGTAATATCATTGATGAGAGTATCTATGTTTGACTGTTCACTTCCTTGAGAATCAAGAAGATTTGTCCAGTCTGTTTTTACCGTATCTATCTCTGAGTTCATTGATTCAACGATATCATTGATTTTTTCAGTATTGCTCTCAGAATCTTTAGCAAGGTTACGAATATCTGCAGAAACAACGGCAAAACCTTTTCCAAAGTCACCAGCTCTTGCTGCTTCAATAGAACCAGAGATTGCAAGCATGTTAAGTTGCACTATGGAGTTAGAGATGTTGCCCACTGTTTTATCTACACTTTTTGTTTCTTTGACTATGACATTGAGCTCAGTAGCGGCTGAGTTTCCTTTAGAGATAGAATCTCCAAAAGCTTCACGAATCTCTGTTACACTTGCTTTAACTACATTGAAAGAGACTTTTAAGATATCGAAATTTCTTCTTGCTATCTCTATGAGTTTATCTATGTCTTTTGCTGCTACTATTCCAGCATCGATGAGTTCTTTATTTGTTAGTGCACTTTGGTTTGTTGTATGTGAAGATGATTCTATCTGGTTAAGGGCATTTGTTACATCCTCTAAAGCTGTTTGGATATCTTCCATACTGCCACCAATAGTATCTGCTGAGAGTGCTATATCTTCAGCTGATTTCATAGTATCTGTTGAAAACTTTAACTCCTCTGCAAGAGATGAAAGGTCTTTGATGTCATCTTCTGTCTGTGCAAGAGCATCTGACTGAATCTCTATACCATTAAGTGTTTTTTCTACTGAAGTTGCTATAGAAGCAGAAGCATCTGCTATGTCCTGACTTCCATCATTAATTTTAGCAACAATATCGCCAAGATTTTGAGTATAAGTATTAACACTTCTTGCGGCTTCAACCGAATAGATAGCTATCTTAGTAAGCTCCTCCATTTTAGAACTTAAAGCATTTCCTTTTGTACCATTCTCAGAGATGATGCCTGTAGTATCGCCAATGGAGTTTATGATGTCATCTATTGAAGATTGGATTTTTGTTACAAGCTCTGAGATAAATTCTGCATTTTTCTCACTCTCACCAGCTAAAGCACGAGTCTCATCTGCAACAACTGCAAAACCTTTTCCATGCTCTTTTGCTCTCGAGGCTTCTATGGCAGCATTGAGAGCAAGTAAATTTGTCTGATCTGCAATCTTTGCGATGAAACCAACAGCATCCCCAATATTTTGTGAACTCACTTTCAGCTCTTCACTCTTTGTCGCTGAATCTTTTGCAACTACAACTGCCTTATCCATACGAACAACAGACTCATTAATCTTATCAACAGAAGCCATAATGCTATCACCTGTTGAGAGGGTAGATGATATTACGGTCGTAATACTTGAGTTCATCCGTGTAATATTTGAGTTTATACTTTTTACATTTGCAAGTGCTTGTTCACTTGCTCCCGAGTTCTCCTCGGCAGCAGTCGCAATTTGTTCCATTGAAGATTTGAGCTCCTCAATAGCACTGACGCTCTCTTGTGCATTATCAAGGATTGTCATCGCAACCCCTGCGATACTCTCAGAGATTTGTTGTTGTTTTGCTAAAGTTCTTTGTTTTCTTTTATCTGGTCCTGAAGCTGCAAATGAACTCACTGATGGTGTATTTTTTTTCACTAGTGCCATAATCTAATTCCTTTTTAATCTAGCGTAGCGTAAAGTGCTTCGGCTTTTTTAATATCTTCACGAGAAGGTTTCACTCTGATACTTACATACTTGATAGCTCCACTTTTGTCAATAGAGCGAAGGACAGTTGCATAAACCCAATAGTAACCACCACCTTTGCGAGCATTTTTAACATACCCTGTCCAAAAGCCCTTTTCTTGGACATCCTTCCAGAGTGACTTAAAGGCAGCGCGTGGCATATCTGGATGACGAACTACATTGTGTGGTTGACCGATCAACTCATCAGGTGTCATATTGGCAATTTTCAGAAAAGAATCACTTGCGTACAACACTATACTTTTTTCATCTGTCTCACTTAAAAGATATAAATCATCATATAACACTTCACCGTCATCTAAAAAAGTTAGACCATCTGTACTTACGCCATTTTTACTTTTTGACATACTTAACCTCCGTAAAATTAGACTTCTTACACAACCTAGAGGCATCTCAGAGGGAAGAAGACTATTAATTGCATAAGCTTACAATGCTAATACTGAGACAATGGTTAAAGGATATGAATTAAAAGAAAAATTGTTTTTGTGATTGAAGAATAGTCTTCCAAGTTTTTGGAAGACTCATTTAGATTAAATATAAAAAATTATATATTATCGCGAATTTCTAGTTTTTCAACTAAAGTAAGATAAGCTTCCTTATCTGTTCTTTTAAAGTATTTCATCAAACGACGACGCTGACCAACTAATTTTAGTAGTCCAAGTCTTGAAGAGTGATCTTTTTTGAATATTTTTAAATGCTCAGTTAATTCTACAATTCTTGCAGTTAAAAGTGCAATTTGCACTTCGCTTGAACCTGTATCATTTTCTGAACGACCGTAATTTGCGATAATTTCTAATTTTTTCGCCGAATCTAAAGCCATAATAGCCTCCTGAATGGTATAATAATCTAATTTCATAAACATATGAAACTGAGATAAAATTATAGCTAAATTTTTAAGTTCTTTAGATATAATCGTAAAAATTATATAATTAAAGAACACAATATGCTAATAACTAAAGCAAGTGAATATGCAATCCTTTCACTTATAGTCTTATCTAAAGAAGAAAAACCTATGGGTAGCGAATCTCTCGCTAGACAACTCTCTATCCCTAAAAGTTTCTTGGCAAAGATTTTACAGTCTCTTGCAAAAGCAAATATTTTAAAATCTTTCAAAGGTATCAATGGTGGTTTTTCCTTAGCAACTACAGCAAGCGAGATAAACATGTTAGATGTAATGGCTGCGGTAGAGGGTAAAACCCCTGCAGTATTTGAGTGTTCCCCCTCTATGGAAGATTGCCCGAGTGACAGAGCATCCCTTTGCACCATTTGGCCTTTTTTACATAAACTACAAGGGAAGATAGATAACTTTCTTGCTGAACTTACTTTAGCAGATATACTAGAGTAAAACATTGGCAAGAAAACTCAGTATAAAACAACAAATCGGTACTACGCTTAACTTTCTTTTAGGACAAAAAGATCTCAGTGTTGTTCTCTTTGTTATGGCGATTTTGGCTATCATCATCGTACCCTTACCTTCTGAGATACTTGACTTTTTACTTACTATATCTATAGCAATTGCAGTACTTATACTACTAATATCACTCTATGTTCCAAAACCAACCGACTTAACAACCTTTCCAACCTTGATACTCATCGTTACACTCTTTAGACTTTCACTCAATGTTGCAACAACGAGGATGATTTTAAGTCATGGTAATGAGGGTCCAGATGCAGTGAGTTCTATCATCGCTAGTTTTGGAAACTTTGTTGTTGGTGGGAACTTTGTTATAGGAATCATTGTATTTTCTATCTTAGTGCTTATCAATTTCATGGTTATTACCAAAGGTTCTACAAGGGTTGCAGAGGTTGGTGCAAGATTTACACTCGACTCAATGCCAGGGAAACAGATGGCAGTTGATGCTGACTTAAATGCAGGACTTATAGATGATGCAGAGGCAAAAAAACGCCGTGCAGAGATACTCCAAGATGCCAACTTTTATGGGGCGATGGATGGTTCTTCAAAGTTTGTAAAGGGTGATGCTGTTGCGAGTATAGTGATTACCCTCATCAATATCATAGGTGGTTTTCTCATCGGTGTTTTTCAACATGGGATGAGTGTAGCCGACTCTGCTTCTACCTTTACACTCCTTACCATTGGAGATGGCTTGGTTGGGCAGATTCCTGCTCTCATCGTCTCCACTGCTACGGGTATTATGATCACAAGAAGTTCAAGTGATGGCGACAACTTTGCAGAGGGGACAATAAACCAGATGATGGGAAATGCAAAGATTATGATGATAGTTGGTTTCATCATGATACTTTTTGCTCTTGTTCCAGGGCTTCCGACTGCTTCTATGGGTCTTGTTGGCATCCTCTTTTCTTTACTTGGTTGGTCAGTATACAAATACCAAAGAGGTGAACTCACCATTTTAGATGTTGATAAAATCCTCTCTCCTAAAGCAAAAGCCCAACGAGAAAAAGAAGCAAAACAACGACACCCAGAGAAAACTCAAGAAGAGATTGCAAAAGATGAGGAGGAAGCACTTGAAGATATCCTCAAAGTTGAGATGCTCGAACTTACCCTTGGGTATCAACTCATCCAACTCGCAGATACAGCAAAAGGTGGCGATCTCCTTGAGCGTATCCGTTCTATGAGAAGAAAGATAGCCTCTGATTTTGGTTTTTTAATGCCTCAAGTACGCATACGAGACAACTTACACCTCAAACCACAACAATACCAAATACTCCTCAAAGGGATAAGTATAGGCGATGGGGAGATAAGACCAGACCAATTTTTAGCGATGGATAGCGGTATAGCAACAGGAGAGATTCAAGGGGAAGCTACAAAAGAGCCTGCTTTTGGTTTAGATGCTCTTTGGATAGATCCAAAAGACAAAGAGGATGCAATCATCAATGGATATACCGTTGTTGACCCTGCAACAGTTATCTCCACACACATGAGTGAACTTGTGAAGAAAAATGCTGAGGATCTTCTCACTCGTCAAGAGGTACAAACACTCATAGATAAGATCAAAAATGACTTCCCTGTTATCGTTGATGATGTACTAAAAGTTGCACCGGTTGGTCTCATTCAACGCATCCTAAAATCTCTATTACATGAAAAAATTCCACTCAAAGATATGCTTAGCATCTTAGAAACTATAGCTGATATTGCAGAATTTACCAAAAATGTAGAATTTATTACTGAGCAAGTTCGTGCAAAGCTCTCCCGTACTATTACGAAGATGTATGCAAGCGAGGATGGTATTATCCGACTTCTAACATTCGACACCTCAAGTGAACAAATGATGCTTGAAAAATCTCAAGAGAGTGATGGAGTCAGAAACTTAATGCTCAATGTGGGCGAAATAAATGCCCTCATTCAAGCGGTGAGTACAAAAGCCACGGAACTCTTACAAAATGGGGTTTCTCCTGTTATCATCATCGTTGACCCAGCACTTCGTAAAGGTGTATCAGAGATATTTGAAAGATTTTCTCTTGATGTTATCACACTCTCCCATGCTGAGATAGACTCCAGTGCAACTTTCGAAGTATTGGGCTCAATCTCCATAGATACACAACAACAATAAAACAAAAGGATATTTTTGAATACAAAAACCATATACCACCTCTCCCACATTGACTTAGATGGCTATTCTTGTCAACTTGTAATGAGTTTCACTCCGTATAAGCTCATCAACTTTAATGCCAACTATGGAGCAGAAGTTAGACAAAAACTTGACCTTATTCTTGAAGAGATAAAAGCAAATTCTCTGAGTGTAGACATCTTGATCACCGACTTGAACCTTACTATGGATGAATCACGATGGCTTAACAATGAAGTCAACCAACTCAAAAATGCAGGCAGAGAGATATCATTAACCCTCCTCGATCACCATGGAAGTGGTGAAGCAAGTGCAAAAAAATATGACTGGTATTTTCTCGATGTTGAGAGATGTGCTACAAAGATAACTTACGACTATGCAAAAGAGCATTTTGAATTTAACGAACCAAAATGGCTCGAATCAATGGTCAATGTTGTCAATGCCGTTGATCTATGGAAGATGCAAGAGGAGAGTAACTTTGAGTATGGGAAAGTATGTATGCGTCTTATCAATGAAACAAGGGAACTCAACCGTGTGATGTTTCATGATTATGATAACAACTACAAACTCTCTCTCTTACTAGAAGCTGCCAAATATGTAAACGAGGAAAATGCCCCTATCATGCTTGATGAAAAAATCCATAAACTAAAGAAAGATTTTTTCAAAACAGAGGAGGATAATACACTTGACAACTTAGCAACAAAATATATCGTAAAACTTTTAGGTAAGCTTAGAGCGACTCATACCATCTACTATAAAGGATATAAAGGCTTTTTGAGTTATGGAGTTGGCAATACTTCCATAGTAGGCAATGGCTTTTTACTCACCTATCCTGAATACGATTTCATTGTAGATGTAAGTTACAGAGGGACAATGAGCCTTAGAGCAAACAACAAAGTCAGTGTATCTCAAATATCGAAAGAGTGGACTGGTGGTGGTGGGCATCCAAACGCAGCTGGTGGAAGAATCATAGGATTTAAAGAGCAGTATAGATACGATAAGGTAAAAGATCAGATCCAAAGGATTATAGATGAGAAAGAGTCAAGAGCTGGGGAGTTAGTATATAAAACAGAGTGATTTTTTCACTCCTTTTATCTCTGTTGGGTTTTTGATGACAAAGAGAGTAAAACATGCTTACATATTATTAGCTTAGAGAACCTTTATGGTAACATCTGCTATCTCTATGGTCTCAGCACTTCGTATCTTTGCTCGTTTTCTAGTCTCTACTTCACCATCTCTTAAAACATATCCCCCATCTATGAGCATCTTTGCTTGTGCACCAGAATCAACTAGGTCAAGCACTTTTAAAAGTTTAAACAGTTCTATATATTCATATTTTAGTTCATATTTCATCGATATATCCTTTAAAAAGTGCAATAATACCAACAATTTTAAAAATTTCTTATAAAATTGTATAATTAATTGCTTTATTGTTATTTTTTTTGCTATAATCTCATCACGAAGAAAGATAAAGATAGAGTTATATCTATTCTTAGATTGATTCAATATTTTTATTACAAGAGGTATATTAATGGCAGAGCTATTAAACGGATCGGTAAAATGGTTCAACGACGAAAAAGGTTATGGTTTCATTGAACAAACAGACGGCGGAGCAGATGTATTTGTACATTTTCGTCAGGTAAATAACCCAGATGGTGGGCGTGTAACACTAGCAGATGGTCAAAAAGTAACTTACGAAATCGGTGAAGGTCAAAAAGGTCCTCAAGCTGAAAACGTAACTGCTGTATAATTTTTTATACAGCTACAAACTACACTAATAAAACTTTATTAGTGTAGTCCTTCTATATTCCCCCAACACACATTTATTTTTTCAAGACAGCTTCGTAGATTGCAAGTGCTAAACGCACACCCTTTGCATAACCACGCGCAGACAATGTCGCTCCAGTTATAGTTGGTAAATCTTTTCCTATGCGTAAAGTATCGTCCTTAGTTTTCTTTTCAAAGAGTGATTCCCATTTTTTATTTGGTGCAAACTCTGGTGGTTCATTAAAAGCTATCGTTGCGATACTTTTTATCACACCCTCAAGATTTATCATAGTGAGGACTGCAGCATCTTTAGTACGCATCTTGTTCATAGTTAAAACACCGTATGCGATGATTGTTTCATCTTTTTGTATTTTAAAGATACGATATATCTTTGTCTTAAGTTTTTGATGTGCTATTTTAGATACTGCTTTAGCTTGTTTACTTTTTAAAAGTATATTTTTTTTAGTGATTACAACCTTACTTCCATACACTAGATGGATAGCTTCAAAAGGGGTCATGAGTAATTTTGCATGAAGAGAACTGAGTAAGAGCAGTGAAAGTAAAAAATATCGCATAGAACATAATCCTTAGTTTTTGGCATTATAACACAAGAGCACTTTAAAGTGCTCTTGTGTTAAGGGATAAGGTGCTCAAATTTTTTATCTGTCAATGTTTTGAGAAAAGCCACGATAGCATCTTCTTGTGCATCACTCAAACCTAAATTCCCAAGTTCTGTATGATTGACAGTTAGAGGAACTTCAGGAGCTCCCCAAGTTGCATTTGTCTCAGGATTGATGCCACCTGTATCTCGGGTATTATAAAAATGTACTACTGTTTTTAACTTCTTAAATATCCCATTATGCATATATGGTCCCGTTACAGCGATATTACGCAGTGTTGCCACTTTAAAAGCACCATAGAGCAATCCGTTATTTATATCCTTACGACCACCAAGTCCATTATCAACTGCTGTAACTCCATTAACCCCGTGTAATACAGTATTGACAGGAACTCCAAGATTATCATAAGAGTAATCTGTAAAAGTTGGATGGTATTCATTGATAGGATGACATACTATACATCTGGCCCTACCTTCGCCTCTACCCTGACCTTGACCCTCAAACAACTTTTTACCCTCAGCTTCTTGCGGGGTAAAAGTATAACTCCCCTCATTCCAACGGTCAAACTTAGAATCAAAAGGTGCAAACTCAACTGTCTCTTCAAATGTAGCAATACTATCTGCTATTGCATCATAAGCACGGTTATTATCATCAAAAATTTCTACACCATAGATAGTTTTCATTTGAGCATTTAGTGTAGTATCTGCTTTTACAGCACTGACAACACCCTTTATCGAACTGTTCATCTCGACTGGATTTGTTAAAGGTTGTTTTGCCTGTGCTTTAAGATCTTTGGCTCTTCCATCGAGGAACTCTCCACCTATATATTCTCCCTCCTCATCTACCCCAAAGTCTGGAGAAAATGCTGCATACGCTGCTGTTGGTGCATTTCTATTGCTGATAGATGTACCATCAGCTCCTGTTGAAGCACCATTATTAAATGAAGCAGTTCGTGAATCCACCATGGCATGGTTGAGATCATGACAAGTTGCACACGCCATTGTTCCATTATATGAAAGATTTTTATCTAAAAAGAGTGCTTTTCCAAGTTTCGCTTTTGCATTGTTTGCATCTGCAACTGAATCCCCATTGCATCCGCTAAAGAGTGTAAAAGCTAGCAAGGATGAAGCTATTATTTTTATTGTATTGTGTCTCATTATTTTTTCCTCCATTGTTAAAATAAAAAACCAAGAGCTACACTTAAAGTGTTGTAGTCAATTTTACTAGCAGTAGCAAAGTTTGTCATTGCATAATCTAATTTAAAGGTAACTTGCTCTTGTGGGAAGTAGTTAACACCAAAAGTTGTCGTTGTCGTCTCACCAATGTTTGAGCCTGTGGTTACACCAAATTTATCTACAACAGTAGCAGCTGGATTGAGATGATCGTATTGGATAAAGAGTGGAAATTTTTGAGTTGTTTCAAAACTTGCCAATACATCATACTCTATATTTACATAATAACCATTAGAACTTTTCATGGAAGAGTTTGGATTAGAATCTATCTTAGATGCAATATTCTCAGCATTTGAAATAGAGGATGCACTATAGAGTGCTTTGAGTTTAAATCCTGAAAGTTGATATACTGCATGGATATCATATATCAACGCAGAAGAACCGCGAACACTCCCCTGCGTAGCATCACCATAATAGATTGATGCTCCAGCAAGCAAACCATTTACACCAGTATAGTCAAGGCGACCAACAAAAGCTACTTTCACTATATTGGTCTTACCAGTAGGACTTGCTACACTATTTTCTATCTGTGATGATGTGCCATTGTCAGCATTATTGAGCTCTAGTGCTTGGGTAATACCTGCATTATATGAGATGCCTATATCATCAAAACTTCCATAACTATTGACACCTGTTGCTGACCATGTACTAGGGATAATAAAGAGTTCCACCAATGGTTTGTGAATCGTATTAAAAAGTACAGGTTCATGTCTAAGGTTAATCAGTCCCATTGGGATAAGAGTTTTACCAATTTCGACATTGAAAGTTTTGTCTATCAAAAAGTCAAGATACATAAACTCAGCTATCGCGTAACCCTCAGCGGCTGCATTATTTTTACCACCACCATTAGCTGCGGCCTCAGCATTTGAGCCACCATGTTCAAACTCTAACTCTGTATTAAGTATGATGCTGTCAGAAAATTTATATCCAACATATGCAACAAAATGATTTACATCTGCTTTTGCTTTCCCTTGACCTTTATCTGGTGATTTTACATAGATGTCGCCATAACCACCGATAGAAAGTGGCGTTTTTGAGCTATAGACCTTTGATGCTGCTGGACCCATACCATTGTGAGAAAAGCTAATATCTACGGTATCAAAACCTGTTTTAAGAGAGGAGGTTTCATCAATCAAAACCTGTTGATTGGACTCTATATCTGCCAACTTCTCTTTAAGCTCTGCTATTTCACTATTTGTATTTGCAAAAGCTGTCGAAGATAATAGTGCCATAGCACTCAATGATAGTATTGTTTTTTTCAAGTTTAATTCCTATAATGATATTTGTTATCGAAATCATATCAATATATAATTGAAATTTTCCTTAAACTAATAATAATTTCAAGAATTATGAAAAAGAGGAAGAATCAAATCAACTTTTAAGACTGTTTACAGAGGCACATATACACTTAGCTACCCCGCAAAAGTTATAAGTGCTTCTCCATAAATAACCCCAACTTCAGAGGTTTAAAAAGAGGGCTAATGCAAGGCGAAAGGTTGCAGGAGCTACTAGTAGCTTCAATGCCTTTTAACGAAGCAGTAGCCCTCTTTTTAAATCTCCCTTCGGGCAATAAGTAAATAGCCCTATTGCGTCGTTAGATTTTATTGAATTAGCTACGGCTAGTCCTTCAAAAATCTGCCTAGCACTAGAGCTATTTACTTATTGCTGAAGTTGGGGTTATTTATGGAGAAGCACTTATAAACAAAAACCATCAAGTTTTTATCATTAAAACATCTACTTGTTGTATCATCTTTATTATCATCGATGATATAGATAGCATTTACTGATAAATCATCACTAAAAGAGTATTTAGCAGCTATATTTTGTTCTGCTATATGTGCTTTAACACCTGCACTATTTGCGTCTCCTTGAAAATCTCCATAAGCATATAAGAGAGTGGTAGCACCAAGTTCATAAGAGATTCCAGAAACTATTGTTTGTGCATCTCTATCCTCTGTAATATTATCAAGAATCATATTGTCCATATTTGTATAGAGCGTTGCCACTTCTGCCAAAGCACCATAGATACTTGCTTTAACGCCACTGTTATCAACTTCACTTTCATTGAGATATTGTACTCCTGCATGAAGTTCTACATCACTAAAAGTATAATTTCCTATTGCATCAATATAAATAGCATTGTTACCATTATCCGAACCTGTAATATTGTAGTACCATGCACTTGTCTTCACAAAATCATTAGCATAAGTAACTCCACCAAAATTTACACCATCTTTACCAGTTTTTACCCAATGGTCATCTAAACCTGCATCGTAGCCTTGCCATTGGTTGAGATGACCCGCCATAAGAAAAAAACCATCTGTTTCATAAGTTGCTATGTATGCTTCAAATGTATCTGGAGTCACTCTAATATCATCGCTATCGGCTAAAGGAGTATCTATAAGTTGACGACCTACACGGAGATTTAATCCTTGAAATTCATAGTTTATGTAAGCCTCAGTTGCTTCTGTGTAAGAACCTTTTGTACTTGCAAGAGCATCGTTTCTTTTTCCATCATCTTTATCTCCAGTTGCAAAATTCACATCATTTGCAGTTGTAAAAGCAACACCAGCATTGAAGCCTTTATATTTTGCTAGTTTGTATTTAAGCTGACCGCCAATTGCTGTTGCATAAGTGTTTTTTGCATTGTCGTTATTGTATCCTGAATACATTGAACGGATATTTCCACTTCCCTTTGCTTCTTCAAACATACTCTTAAGACTATTAACTACATTGGACTTTTTAGTTAATGGTGCTTTAATAGCTTCTGTTTTTTCTCTGATAGATGGAATATCTTTCCCTGATGAAGATGCATATACCGTTGAAGCTAAAGTTATTGCCGTTACTAAACTAAGTTTTACTATTTTTATCATTTGTTACTTTACTTTGCGTTGAGTGCCTCTACAAAAATAGAAATAAGCTTTTTCAAGCTTAATTCATATAATGATATTTGTTATCGAAATCATATCAATATATAATTGATCTTTTCCTTAAACTGATAATAATTTCAAAAACTCTTAAAAAGTTTAAAATTAAGATATATTTAGTTAAAATTGCCAAATATTATAAAAGTGATTATGCATGTTAGATATATTTAAACAAAACAAAAGTTTCTTAACAAGAGCAAAAGAGAAGAGTTCCTTACGGTATATTTTAAAGTTTGATGAGCATGGTGCATACATAGAAGTTTGTGATGCTAAAATGAAAGCCCTCAAAGATATAGATTTTAGAGTTTATAATGGTCTTGAAAGAGAGATTTTACAATCAATTCAGCAAAGCAAAGAGGAAGAGTTCTTTCAAATAAACTGGGAGAATGAAGGCTCAAACCTTTATCTAAAAAAATATCCTCGGCTTTTAGAGCTTTTAAGACAATACAACAAACTTGTAGATAAAAACAATACACCCATAACTTTTGGTTCAACAGTAACCTCAGTTGTATTAAAAGTTATAAAAAAAGAGGACAAACTACTGGTATTTCCTCAAGTTATGGGGCAAGATGAGTTTCAGTTCTTAACACCCAACTATGTGTTAGCGCAAGATGAGATACAACAGATTCACAATGTCGGTGACAATTTTGAAAAACTCAAAAGTTTTGATACTGTTATCACTGAAGATAAGCTAGAAGAGCTATTAACCATTTTAGTCACTTACTTTGAAAATATCGATATAAAATATGAAAATTATCTCATAGAATTTAAAGATGAAAAAAGGCTTATAAAACCTGCTGTCATATTTGAAAAGATAACTGCCGATAATGAGCTTGTCCTGCGAACATCAGCAACTGTAGGCAATCTCTCACCTGAGTTTTTTAATAATTTCAATATCTCTAAAATTGTCCTCATCAATGAGATGGAATCAACTATCTCCATCTATGAATGTGATTTTAGTGATGTTTTTGAGATCTACGGGACTATCTTTAGTAAACTTAACTCTTTAAAAAGAGCGATGAAAACAGTGAGTTTTAGCGAGGAAGATGGTCTCTTTGTGATTGAAGAGGATTTAAGTCGTGAGTTTATCCTCAAAAATCTCCAATCCATCCTCACTAAAGCAGAACTTTTTGGAAGTGAAAAGTTAAAATCATACAAATACAACACCACAAAACCAACTCTCAATGTCTCTTTTAAGGAGAAGATAGATTTTCTTGATAGTGGGGATGTAACTGTAAATATTGGTGAAGAGAGTTTTAATCTCTTTGATATGATAAACCTCTACAAAAAAAATGCCTATATCCCACTAAGCAATGGGGAAAAAGCTATAGTAGATAAATCATATATCTCAAGACTAGAACGCATTTTTAAAAAAGATGGAAAAAAGATTAAGATTTCTTTTTTTGATTTACCAGAGATTGAAGATCTTATCCACCAAAAAGAGCAAAAAGTTTTTAAAGATTCAAAAGAATTTTATAATGGCTTCAACAAGTTAAAAGCATCCAAAACAAGAATGCCAAAACTACAAAATGTAACGATGCGTGATTATCAAAAAGATGGTGTCAGATGGTTGAAATATCTTTATGACAATAATTTTGGTGGCTGTTTAGCCGATGATATGGGACTTGGTAAAACACTCCAAACCATCTCTTTGCTTTCTTATATCTACCCTAAAAGTAAAACACCATCCCTAGTAGTGATGCCTAGGTCACTTCTCAACAACTGGAAAAATGAGTTAGATAATTTTAATCCAAATTTATCATTTCATACTTATTATGGTGCATCAAGAGATAGCAAAGTTTTTAAAAAATACAATATTATTTTAACCACATATGCACTTGTGAGAAACGATATAGAAAAGCTTAAGGGGATAAAGTTTGATACTATCATTTTAGATGAATCACAAAATATAAAAAATGTAGACTCTAAGATATCAAGAGCAGTTATGCTCCTTGAAGCTAAACATAAATTTGCACTCAGTGGTACACCTATTGAGAACTCACTTTTTGAACTCTACTCACTTTTTCGATTTATAAATGCTGGTCTATTTGCTACGATTGCAGACTTTAAAAGGGACTATGCAGTTCCAATTCAAGCAGATGCAAACGAGGAGGTCGCAAAGATACTCAAAGCAAAAATATCACCATTTTTACTGCGTCGTCTCAAAAAGGATGTACTCAAAGATCTTCCAGCAAAACAAGAACAAGTTGTTTATGTCGAGATGGATGAAGCACATAAAAAGTTTTATAATCAAAAAAGAGAGTATTATAAGCAACTTTTAGATCAACAAATAGGTGCTAACGGCATTGAAAAATCAAAATTTCTTATCCTCCAAGCATTTAATGATCTGCGTCAGATCGCTTCTGCACCAGAGCTTAAAAGTGAAAACAAGATCATCTCCTCTAAGATAGAAAACCTCTTTGAAATGTTAGAAGATATAGTCCTCAACAACCATAAAGTGTTGATATTTGCTAACTTTTTAGGTTCGCTTGATCTTATTAGTGAAAAAGCAAATGCACTTGGATACGAGCATCTGCTTATGACAGGAAGCACAAGAAATCGTCAAGAGTTAGTAGATAAATTTCAAAACGATAAAAATATTAAATTATTTTTAATGACACTCAAAGTTGGAGGGGTTGGACTCAACCTCACTGAAGCAGACTATGTCTTTATCTTCGATCCGTGGTGGAACAAGTCAGCTGAAAATCAAGCGGTGGACAGAACCCACAGAATGGGACAAAAAAATAAGGTTTTTTCCTATAAAATGATTACAAAAGGGACTATTGAAGAAAAAATCTTAGAACTCCAATCCCAAAAGCAAGATATGACAGATATGGTTATTAGTGGGGATGAGGGTGGGCTCAAACAACTCAGCACTACAGATTTAGATTATATACTAGGATAATGGCATGTCTCATTTAATACCTCAAGCAAAAGAGCTTAAAGATATTGTTGTTGATAAATATACCCTGAGCAATGAAAGGTATGAACAAAAGATAGAAGAATTTGAAGCAGAAGATATACTTACCACCACAAAAATTTTATATGCTCTAGCAAGTGATTTAAAATTAAAAGTAACACAAAAAAGAGCACTTGCTGTACGAAGCCAAAGATTGTTAGAAAAACAGATGCCAGAGGGTTATGATTTTACTTGGTTGATAAATATGTTTGTAGAACAAAAGTATTTGCAAAATGGACAACTACTCTTACCAACAACTAAGTTGCATAAACTTATCACAAAGAGTGATGGAGATATAATAAAAGATATTTTTAAAAATATACTTAACGCACAATATAACCATGAGGTAGGAAATGCTCTTTTTCGTGCATCCATCGCAAGGGGTGATAATGTTAAAAATTTCAGAGAAGTTATTGTACAGCTCATAAAACAACAAGATAAGTCTCTTTGGATAAGTATTGACTACTTAGTAGATCAAATCAAGCTAGATGCGAAAACTCTTAAAAACATCACCAACAACTATAAATATTGCTATGCTTTTTATGGTAATTCAAATCGAATCCAATACAACAAAATAGAGCATCTAAAAGTAGTCGTACGCTACTTTTTAAAAACTTTTTTTGGAATTATGTGTCAAATAGGCTTATGTGATTTAGGCATGACAAAGTTTCAAGCATACAATAAAGAGGATCTAAGGATACTGCAAGGTATCTCTGAAATAGGGACACATTTTGGAAATGTAGAATTTTACAAACTTTCAGAGCTCGCTCATTATGTACTCGGATTTGATAGTGTTTTTAAAAATCAAGATGACTATAAACTGCTACTTAATGACTACAACTATGAACTTAAAATAGAAAATAGCAATAATCTTTCAGAGATTTATTTAGAAAAGATTGCCAAAAAAATTGATGATAATAAATATAAAATTGATATAAAATCTTTTATGAAAGGTATAGACACGCAACAAGCATATCAACATACGAAAGAGACTTTTACGAATAAAGTGGAAAATCTTCCTCAAAACTGGAAACATTTTTTTGCAGTTTTAGATGCAAGATCTGAGAGTATCACAGTTATCTCAAAATCTGTAGTTTTAATGAAAATCCAAAATAACAAAGATATTTTAGGGCTACTAGCTTCAAACAAAAAATTACAAGAGAAGATTTTAAAGGCAGATAAATTTCATATAGTTGTGATGCAAAAAGATTTTTTATCTGTTAAAAATATATTAAAAGAGTATGGTGTAATAGTGTAATGAAATTCTTAAAATTAAATAAAAATGAGATTCAGACAAACTTTAATAACTGTTCATACAATGAATTACTAGAGTTTGCACTCTTTATAGAGGGGATTGTAGGGAGTAAAATTAATCTAAAAAAAATTCGTACTATTCGTAAGCTTGATCTTGTTGATCATTTCAGTACCCTCTTATCTATGCCTCCTTTTGTTGAAAAAATCTACCATAAATTATCACCAAATGAGGCTTCAAAATTTGTTTATGAAAATCTTATTTGGGAGACAAGTACTTTAGAGACAAAAGATATGATATCACAATTTTCTATTGATTTCTTATCTCAGAAATCTAGCTGGGGAAGTAGCCTTACAGATCAAAAAGATGAATTTGTATTTATTCAAAGGGTAGAGACACAATATTACAATAGATCTAGTGATATATTGAATTTGCGTGGAAATTTCAAATCGATTTTAAAAATGGTGTTTCCAATGCCTAAAGAGATAGAACTTTTTGCAGTTGAGGATACACAGAGTCTTGACTCTTTTTTTACATATTCCAATGAAGAGTATATTTTTAATTTTATCAATACAATCTCAGAGATGCTCAAAAACAATCTTGTAGAGTTTGGAAAAACAAATGAAAAACCTTTGAGTAAGAGTTTAAATATGCTCAAAAACTCAACCCAAATTGAGGAGTTTTATACCGACAAAAAGTTGTCTTTACTAGCTACAGATATGCTTACTAGAAGCTTTTCTTACTATTACTGGAAAGTAAAAGGTTTTAAAGGTCAAGAGATCGATACACTCAAAAAAATTTTGATAACTCAGTTTGAAGATAAGATGGATTTTTTTATCACAAGAATTTTTTTATCGCATCTCAAAAAAGTACGCTACGATAACTGGTACACTAACCAATCTTCCCTTTTTAAAGCACTCAAACAGATTATATTTGAGCTCCCTAAAGATGGCTGGATCGACATCAATAACATAATAAAATTTTGCAGATATAGAGATATAAGGATAGATTTAGACCGACCCCATAAAACAGCTGAGTATTATATGGAGTGTGAAGTTGTGACTGACAATGGGGTTGCCCAAGAGAGATTTTATGCAGATGAGAACACCTATAATGCCATTTTTTTAGAACCCATTTTAAAAGCATCATTTTTTTACCTTGGTGCTTTAGGACTTTTTGAACTAAAATATGATGAGCCCTATTCACCCTATGCTATTAGTGCTAAAGATAAGGGATATATATCGCCATGGGATTCACTCGAGTTTGTAAAGTTGAGCAAACTAGGAGAATATATCTTTGGTTTGCGTGAGAGTTATGAACAAAAAACTATTACAAAAAAACCAACTACTCTTAAATTTGATGAGTATAAACCCATCATAACCGTAGATGCACAAGATGCACTCTCTTTGGCAAAACTGGAACTATACTGTGATAAATACGATGCAAATAGATATATTTTAAGTTATGCCAAAATATTTAAAGATTGTAAAAATAGCAAAGCACTAGAACTTAAAATAGATTCTTTTTACAAAAATATAGAGTCAAATCCACCCAAAGTTTTTCAAAACTTTTTTGATGAAATAAAACAAAACACAAATGCTTTAAAAAGAGATCTCAAACAAGTAGTTATTGAACTAGACAACAACAAAAAGTTGCTAAATCTTTTTATGCAAAACAAAAAACTTCAAGAACTCATCATTAAAGCTCAAGGTTACAGAGTAATAGTCCTCAAAGAAAACATACCAAAACTGACTAAAATACTCAAAGAGTACGGTTTTTTTGTCGAATTTTAATATTTTTAAGCCCTTTTCGCTAAAATAGCATTATAATTTTGGGAGAGCACACGAGTGGACTTAAACCTACAGACATATACACAACATTTTGACAATCATCTCTATCTTGAAAGTGGTCGCATACTCGAATCTTACGATATCACTTATGAGACATATGGTACGATCAATGAAGAAAAAAGTAATGTTATTGTAATTTGTCATGCTCTCACTGGAAGCCATCATGCAGCAGGTATTTATGAAGATGAAAGAAAATCTGGCTGGTGGGATGGATTGATAGGCTCAGGGAAGGTGATAGACACAGATAAATATTTTGTCATATGCACAAATGTAATCGGTTCATGTTTTGGTTCTACTGGTCCAATAAGTGTAAGAAAACCCTATGATGAACTCTATCGATACAAATTTCCAGTTATTACCATCAAAGATATGGTCAAAGCACAACGGATTCTTTTTGACAGACTTGACATCCATAGGGTAGAGGCTATCATAGGTGGCTCTATGGGTGGGATGCAAGCCCTTACATTTTCAGTTCTTTATCCAAACTTTGCAAAGAAAATCATAGCTCTAGCTACAACATATGCCACACAGCCTTGGGCAATAGCTTTTAACAAAGTTGCAAGTGAAGCGATCCTCAAAGACCCTGATTTTAAACAAGGTTACTACGACCCTGAGATACTCAAAGAGAGTGGTCTCACAGGTATGGCTGTTGGTAGAATGGCAGGTCACATTAGCTTTTTATCACATGAGTCTATGAGTGAAAAATTTGGTCGAGAGTATAAACGGACAGATGGTTTGTATGAACTTTTTGGTAAATTTCAAGTGGAATCATACTTAGAATACAATGGCTACAATTTTACAAAATGGTTTGACCCTCTTACTTATCTCTACATCACAAAAGCGATCAACCTTTATGATCTTGCACGCGGTTTTGATTCACTCAAAGATGCACTCAAAAAAGTAACAGCCAAAGTGCATCTCATTAGTTTTTCTAACGATCTACTTTTCAGAGATTTTGAGATGAAAAAGATAGATGATACACTCAGTGAGATAGGCTATAAAAAGCACTCATACATCAACATAGATAGTGACTATGGACATGATGCATTTCTCGTAGAATTAGACAGATTTCAACACCACATTAAGGATGCACTCGATGCCTAAAGAAACAAAAAATTTTGAATCAAAACTAGATTCTGCCAAAGGGATATTAGATACCCTGATGAAACCAGAGATTACACTTCAAGAGAGTGTCCAAGCATATGAAAAAGGTATGAAAGAGCTCCAAGATGCACAAAAAATTCTCGAAGATGCTCAGATAAAAATCACACAAATAAAAGGCTCTTAAGATGCAAGTAGCATCCCTTCAACTCTCAGCACAAGGGATGAGCTCTACAAAACTTTATAACTATATACGCATAGCTCATAAACAAGGAGTAAAAGTTTTACTCCTTGGTGAATACATTCTCAACCCATTTTTTAAAGAGCTACAATCTCTTTCTATGGGTATGATCAAAGAACAAGCAGAGTTTCAATCTAAGATTTTAAAAGAGCTCTCTAGCACTTACAACATCACCATCATTGCACCCCTAGTGATGATTAAAAAGAACAAAGCCTATAAAACCATCGCAAAGTTTGCACCCTCTTCCACCTCCTATTATGAGCAACAGATTCTCATCAACTATGGTCATTGGAATGAAGAAAAGTTTTTTGCAAATGAAAAAAAACCACTTAAAGCACCACTTATTTTTAAGGTTGATGGTTTTAAATTTGCTATAATGAGTGGGTTTGAACTTCACTTTGATCAATTTTTCATGTTCCTAAAACCTAAAAACATTGACTGCATCTTAGTTCCAAGCATAGCAACTTTTGAGTCTTATGAACGCTGGAAAGCACTCATCCTCACCCGTGCATTTACCAACAATTGTTATATATTACGAGCAAATCGTATCGGCGACTTTCAAGATAAAGATTTTAAGTGGAAATTTTATGGTGATTCACTCCTTGCTTCGCCTGATGGAGAGTTACTAGAGCATCTAGGCAACAAAGAGGAGCTTATGATAGTAGATCTACACCATTCAAATGTAGTAACTTCAAGACGCAGTTGGGGATTTAAAGAGATAACAAAAAAAAGGAACGAGCTATGATAAAATACTTTCACAGACAGATACAACTTTGGGGAGAAGAGACACAAGAGTCACTTCAAGATAAAAAGATAGTTATCATTGGTGCTGGTGGGCTTGGAAGTTCTTTAGCTTTTGCACTAGGAGCGAGTGGTATTGGTGAGATTCATCTTGTTGATTTTGATGAAGTCTCTTTGCATAACATCCATAGACAGATAGCATTTAAAATGGGTGATGAGGGTAAGAACAAAGCATATATCAATGCTCAAATCATACAACAGAGATGCCCTTTTGTCAAAGCTATCGCTCATGAGTGTGATTTTTTGACATGGACTAAGAAAAATATCGAAGTAGATCTCATCATAGATGCAACTGACAATCTCCCAACAAGAGGCGATATCAACACCTATGCAAAAGAGAAAAACCTACCTTGGATTTATGGAAGTGTAGAGGCATTTCATGGGCAAGTTTGTTTCATCGAGGAGTCTTCATTTACTGATGCTTTCAAAATCACCCAAAAGACACCAGAGGGGATTGCAACACCCATTGTGATGCACATCGCCTCTCTACAAGCAAACCTTGCACTGAGATATTTAGCAGGATTAAAAGTCAAAAAGGATACACTCTATTATCTGTTTTTCAATGAAGAAGGTGAACTCATCACTCAAAAATTTGGATTACCAAAAAACTAGGACTAGAACTTAGCCCTGAATCTGTTTTTTATTTGTTAAGTGTTGCAGATAATTTGAAATATTTATAAGTGAGAATGTTACTAAAAATATCATAAGTCCTGGAAAAAAGCTTACCCACCAAGCAATTTGAACAACATCTTTACCACCACTTAAAATAGTACCCCAACTTATCTGAGGAGCGACTATCCCCAATCCTAAAAAACTAAGTCCAGACTCTGCAAGGATTGCTCCACCTACGCCAAAAGTAAAACTTACAAAATATATAGGGGCTAATATTGGTGCATAATACTTCAAAAGAACTTTGATTTTCGAGACATTCGCTATACCTAAAATCTTAATATATGGCTGAGAAGTGATTTTAAAACTTTCACTACGAATCAACCGAGCAGTAGTCATCCAACCTGTAATAGATATAATAACAATAAGAACCCAAGCCGAAGCATTCACATAACTTACCAAGGCTAAGAGTAAAAAGAAAGTAGGAAATGTTAAAAACAAATCTACTAAAACTATAAATCCTTTATCAATCTTACCTCTAAAGTAACCAGCTGTAGCTCCCAGCATAAGACCTATCAATGAAGCTATAAAAGCACTTCCAACTCCAATAAGTAAAGAAACTTTACCACCCTCCATAAGTCTTGCTAATATATCACGACCCAATCTATCTGTGCCTAAAAGATGCTCCAAAGATGGAGGGAGGAGAATAGACTCAGCAGATAATAAAAAAGGATTTTGGGGATATATATATAAACCAAAAAAAGAAAACATAAATACAAACACCAAAATAAATATACTGAATTTTGGCATGAAGGACTACTGTTTTATACCTAATAATGTTTGCATCATTTTATCTATAGTAGAGATTAATTTTGCTGAAGCTGCATAGGATGTTTGATATCTAATTAAATTTGTCATCTCTTCATCAGTACTTACATTAGAAATTCCAGAATATTCTAGTTTAGTTGCATTAAATTGTGCTAACACTGCCTCCTTATGGGAGACAGCTGAACTAGTTTTTGTACCTACATCTGTAGCCAAAGTATCAAACATACCATACAAGGATGTGTTGTAGGTAATATTTCCAACTTCAAAATCATACTTTTCAGACTGTTGTTCTACCATATCTAAAGCCAAAGTATTATCTCCAGATATTGGAGCCTTACCTCCAGATATCAAAGTTGGATTTGTTTTAAATGCTGAATGTAAGGTAATATCTGTTGCATCTTTACCATCAAAAAATCTATGTAAACCTAATGCACCAGCGAAATTTGTACCCCCAGCGAAATCCGTGGTATCGGACTGGTCAACGATTGCAAAAGTGTATCCACTCGCTGCCTGAGATGGATTCATAGCAAATTCTACAGCATTGTTACCACCTGCATCTGTTGCCCAATTATACTGTATATAATTATTTATATTATCATTAGCATTTCCATCGCCGTTATCATCAATACTTGCTCCTACTTGGTACTCTATGGAGTTACCACCAGAAACTATATTCATAGTAGTTGAAGCATCTATGTTTATCTTTCGCTTTGCTACTGCTTTGCCATCAATATCATAAACCACAATGTCAAATGACCCTGTTTTTATATTAAGACCAGAATTTACTACAGAATTAGTTGGATTTATATCAAGAGAATTTGATGTCATTCTATCTGTAGCACCTTGTGCATAAAGATTATTTGTATTTTCGATAAAGCCCTTTGCAAAGGCATTCATCTGTGTGACAATATTTTGTAAAATCCCATCAGTAGGAGCACCATCACCTTGCCTAAGTCCAGTTTTACCTCGTAAAGTTAAGATAGCTCCAATCGTTCCACCACTTATGTTCTCATCCATAGGGATAAGCTTTCCATCTTGTCTTTCATAAGAAAGTTCATAAAATTTATTTGGATTTTTTGCATTGTCAATATGAATTTTATGACTTGCTTGACCATCAACAAGGTTAAACCCATTGACATTGAGAGTGTAGCTTCCAGATGTTGTATTTGATGAAGGATCTACCTCAATATTTGAAGTAAGCGTTTGAGTATTAACCTTACCACCCACCAAGCGGATAATATTTCTTTCCAAAATATTTCTTTTATCTCTCAAATCATTTGCTGTGTAACCCCCACCAGATTCAGCAATCGCTATGGAATGGTTAACTGCAGCTAATTGACTAGTGAGCTCATTTACCTTATTTACATTAACAAGTAGTTGCTCATTCACTCTTGATTGCAATGCAACGATCTTAGCTTGTGTGTATTTTATATTTTTAGTTACTGCAATTGCTTGTTCAGAAAGTGCTAGTTTTATTGCATCATTATCAGGATTATCGGCATAAGTTTGCCACATATTAAAGTATTTTGACAAATCTGACTTGATGCCTACCTGATCAATCTCTGGAAAATATGTTGAGAGTTCATTTAAAGTTTTTTCTGAAAAATCTGCATACTCGTTATCACCAGAGAGACTTCTGTATCTATCATAAACAAAGTTGTCAAAGATTCTTTTAATATCTTCTATCTTTGCCCCATT
This sequence comes from Sulfurimonas sp., assembly GCA_027013295.1. Lineage (GTDB taxonomy): Bacteria > Campylobacterota > Campylobacteria > Campylobacterales > Sulfurimonadaceae > Sulfurimonas. Next base: position 10,188 of record JALUXP010000099.1, on the reverse strand, counting down.
TCCTACATTTCCAGGTTCTGTGGAAAGTGGCTGTGCGACTGAAGTAACTGTCCTTTGTCTTGAGTAGCCCTCTGTCCCCGCATTGGAGATATTTTGAGAAGTTGTACTAACCGCTACCTGAGCTACATTAAGCCCAGAGTAACCAATGTTGAGCGTATTAAATATCGAAGACATAGAAGACTCTTATACTCTAACTTGCAATAATGTAGCTTTAGATGTTGCTCTCTTTTGGTAACCATTCATCTCAGTCGGGACTAAGCGTTCTAAAAATTTATTGTATAGATTGCTTATACTTAAAACAAATTTTGCATATTTTTTATTTACTTTTTTCAGGTTAGAAAGTTCAACTCGTAACTCAGCAAGTGCCTCATGTTGTTGTGCATCGAGGAGTTCTGGTAGTTGGGTACCAGGATTTTCTATCATCATTGATGAAATTTCATAATCTATCATCGCTTTTTTTGACTCAAAACTTTTAATTTTTTCTTCTTTAAGGGACAATCTAGCAAACTGTGCATCATGATGAGCTTCTTTTATATCCTCGATATCTGAATTTGTAATCTCAATAATATCTTTTAAATCGCTCAAAGCACCTTGTAGGTGATGGGATAGCATGCTTTACTCCTATGGTAGAACTACAACAACTCCTCTGCAATTTTTTGAGATAAAGCTTGTAAGTCTATTTTGTAAGTTCCAGATTCTATTGACTCTTTGATCTGATCAACCTTACTTTTATCCCCCTGTGAGGAGATTGTTGACTCCGCTCTTTGCGTAGCACCTTTTTGCACTTTATTATTTGAGTTGTTGGCATATATAGAAGCTATTCCAACAGCATTTACTTGTGATATCATAATATGTCCTTTAGTCATCATAGCAAGAAGACTTTTACTATATGTAACTATATCGACAAATTCTTAAAAATATCAAGTAAATTTTCAAATTCTTTACTTACCTAATATAAAGCATTATCTATTCCATTATTTCCTAGTGCTCAGATAATCGTAGAGCATCTGTGAAAAGCCAAAGCTACCAGCACTTGCCTTTGCTAACTCTTCTCTATACATAGACTTGTATATTTTATCCCCTGGGTCTTTTTGACCAGAGAACAAATCCTCTTGATCTTTCATCGCATTATCCATAAGCATCTTAAGGATGACTGACTCAAACGCATCTGTTTGTTCTTTAAGTGCTGAATCTTTTACTTTTTCATTGATTGTTGGGAGAGCCTGATTATTTGCTAACATTTGTGCATTTAAGCCCACTTGGTTGTACATTAGATTACCTCCAGTTCTGCAGATATACTTCCAGCACTTTTCATCGCTTCAAGGATTGATATTATATCTTTAGGTGTAGCTCCTAGTTTTTGAAGAGAGCGTACAAGATTTGCTACTGTTGTAGTACCTTTTTTAGTGTATACCTCATTTTCCTTAAGTCCAATTACTAAGTCTTTGTCAATACTTGTAGAACCCTTTGGAGATTTTATATTTGTTTGTTCATTTATCTTGATAGTGATATCGCCATGTGTCATCACTACAGGTTTTATCTCTATGCCTACACCTGCTATGACTGTCCCTGTTCTTTCATTAATGATAATTTTATTCTTAGGAATATAGTTGATGTCAATCTCCTCAACTTCTGCTAAAAATTCTATCATAGACTGATTCTCTGGTTTTTTAAGTTTGATTGTTCTTGGATCCATAGCTACAGCTACTTGAGTATTGTAAATTCTATTGATCGCTTTTTGAATCTTAACAGAATTGACAATATTTGATTCTTTTAAAGAAAGTGTTACATATTGTTTATGATATAAGTCTATGGGAATCTCTCTTTCAACTAAACCACCTCCATATACAATACCCACGGTTGGATGCGATTGACTTCCTGCACTAGATGAGTTTCTACCACCGATGCTAAGCGAACCTTGACCTAAGGCATAAATATTTCCATCCACACCTCTTAATGGTGCCATGAGAAGCGTACCCCCCTCAAGAGATTTTGCATCTCCTAGAGATGACACAGTGATATCAAACTTATCACCCTGTTTTGAAAATGGATTAAGTTTAGCAGTAACAATAACTGCTGCAACATTTTTAGACTTTACACTCGTTGACAACATATCTACATTCATTGCTTTTAACATATTTGCAATAGACTGATTTGTAAACCCTGAGCTGGTACTATCTCCAGTTTTTTTAAGACCCACAACAAGAGAATAACCAATCAGATGATTATCCCTAACACCGACTATTTGTGCAATATCGGTAACCTTTGTAGCATTAAGAGTTGAGAGTATAAGTAAAAATAGTATAAAATTTTTCAAACTAATCCTTCGTATTATCTCAAAGAATTAGCAAATATTATTCCATAAGTACCTAAGTATAATAGGTAAGTGTTGTGTTGCCAAACTTTTTAGACTTTTTCAACTCAAAAGAATTTATCTCCGTGGGAAGTTCTAAACCTGTCATATGTTCCACAATGAGCATTTTTACAGCTTCTTTAGGCAGATGTGCAATAAGAGAGAGCATCTTGGCATAGATATCTTCCATCCCCTCTCTTACGCTAAAAGGTGGGTCAATATATATATAGGCTTTTTCATCTCTTGTTTTGATGCTCTTTATCACTGCGTTTATATTAACAAAACTATCACCTGCAAAAACCTCACATACAGATGGTTCCATCTGTGCAATATTTTTTTTCAAAACAACAAGAGCATCTCTATCTTTTTCCATAAAATATATCTTTTTTGCACCACGACTAAGGGCTTCAAGACCAATAGAGCCACTTCCTGCAAACACCTCAACAAAAGTTGCATCTACGATATCAAATTGAAGTGTATTGAAAAATGATTCAAGAACTATTGTTTTTGAACTTCTCGTACTGCTCTTTGAGGGGATGTTTAGGATTTTACCTTTATACTTTCCACTTATGATTTTTTTAGTAAATTTTTTAGAATTATTTTTCATAAAATGCTTTGACTGCCTTGAGTATATTTTCTTGATATTCTTGAGTTAGGTAGGCTATCCTTTTTTCTAAGACTTCAAAGCTCAAGCCACTGTTGTCCTCCACAGACAAAGCTTGCTGAAGCATTTTATATTTTTTTTCAAGTGCAAAAACTAGCTGTGCTTTAGTGAAAGGTTTCACTAAATCAGCATCTCCTTTTGTAGAGACATAAAAACATCGCTCATCATTAAGACATTTTTCATCTCTGAGTATTATGTCACATTGCCTTGATGCACTAAGATAATCTTTTAAAAACATCTCCATAGATTTTTGCATCAATGGAGACTTACATTCAATAAATATTTTCAAATTTTATCCCTGTAAATAATGTTTGATACTATATCGTAAATCTTCATCCAAATCCATTATGTTGTTTAACATCCATTGCAGATAACTAGAGTCTAACATGCTAATCTCTTCTATATAACGCCCAGCATACTTACCAAATTCAAATTTTTGCATAAGCACATTGACAAAACTGAGTCTTTGAAGCTCTTCATCTGAAGCAAGAGTCAGAAGATACTCATAAAGAGATTTTACAACTTTTGCATCACTCAGAGCATCATGTATGACAATCGGCTCTTTTTCATCTCTATAAAGTTTTAAATCATAGCGTAAAAACTGCAAAGAGAACTCTTCACTCTCAGGAAGCAGATGCTTTGAAACTCTCAGAGTATCAACCATCTCACCCTGCCACTCAAAACCCACACTATCATAAAGCTTCTTCAAATCAAAATTAATATTATGCCCAACTAAACATACACCAGTTTGGTTAAAACTCTCTAAAAATATGTAAGGCTCACTCTCTCGCAACAAGCTTTTATCTTTTATCATCTCATTTGTTATATGATGGATACTTGAAGCTTTAGGTGGTATCTTTTTACCCTCATTGACTAAGGCACTATACTCCGTGCTAATCTCTTCATCAACAACTACAAGTCCTATAGAGACTATCTTGTCACTTACATCTAAACCAGTAGTCTCCACATCTAAAAAGATCAACATTTTACAAGCTCTACTCTTTTACACTTCGCTATCATGAGTATCAATGAAAAATATCCAGATATAAGCACAAAACCAAAAAGCCAAAATATATTAAACCATTCAAACACACTACTGTAATCGCTCAAGAAGTATGTAATGCCAAGAGACACAATCATCATAGAAGCGACTATCCAGATAAGAAGCATAAACCATTTTCGCCATACTTTGAGTAGATCTCCATAGCCTATATGATGCACTAACTCTTTTGTATCGCAACTTAATAATCTCAGCTTATACCCATCCAAACAAACATTAAAAAGATATTTCAAACTCCTAAAAAGAGCAATTAAGAGAGTCCCGCTCCAAGAAAGTACAAACCAAAACCAATAAATATCTAAGAGTGCTTTTAAAATCTCCATATTTATATCCAGTTTAGCCGACTGCTGTAGATATATGAAAAGAGTGATCATAAGAGATACTACTATAGCAAGAGCTACACTGCACAGAGTCACTCGTAACATCCACTTTAACCATAATAAAAAATAAAATCTACTCATCATCTTCTTTTTTAAAGACCTCTAGCATTGTGTTGTAATGCTCTAAAGTCATAAAACTTTTCTCAAACCTATAACGGATAATAAACTCAACAATTTTATCTTTAAAATCTGGATTTACATTTTCAACTTTTCCAAAATAACCCAATGAGATATTTTTACTTTTTATAACTGCCTCTTTATCATAAGCGATTGCTAAAATCTGTAGATACTTCCCTAATCTAAGTTCACCTAAAGTTTCACTTTGCAAAGATGCTCCAGATAAGTTAAGTGCTTTAAACTTAAATATATCAGAAAATTTTTCAACCTTTTCATCAATACTTATCTCATAAAACAGCTCTTCTAAAATACTCAAATTTTCTTTACGGACGCGTTCATAACTTGATATTTTTGTTGTTAAGTTTTTTAATCTATCTAAAGCTGAACTCATCCCAATACCTTTAAGTTAATTTAGAGTATAATATTATCATATTTATTGAGGTAATCCTCCTATTTTAGACACTTTGATAAAAATTTATAGTAAGGGTATGACTTTTACCAATATGCGTTTCATCAATATTCATTCTATTTCTACAAAAATCATCATCTTACTCGTGGTTACATCAACCCTTTTTATTGTCTTTACATTCAGCATGGCAAAAAATATATTTTCTCATGGTTTTGAAAAGATTGTCTACGAAAAGATGCTTATCACTCAAGATACTATCATCCCACAAATAGAGCTCAACCTTAGTTATGATTTTACTCTTCCCATTGTAGAGCTAGGAAATGATCTCTTAGAAGATAAAAACATCTTACTCCTAAAAATCGAATCCAAAAAACTTCATACACCGCTTATCTTTACAAATGCACTCAAAAAAGAAAATATATCATCTCAATACACTACATATAAAAAACTCTATGACCCAAAAACAAAGAAGGAGATAGGGAGATTAACTCTCATGTACTCAACAAATTCTTATGATAACTATATGCAAGATTTTTATGGCTGGATAATCTGGGGGATTGTAGGTTTTTTAGCCTTTATCTTAATCATATCATTACTCCTTTCAAAAGCCTTGCGTCCTTTATCAAACTTAGCACAAGAGATGAAACAATTCAATCCTTTTGAACCACAAAAATTTCAGCTTAAAGAGTTTAAAGATGATGAGATAGGCTCTATTGCCTCAGCAGCTAATATCATGATAGAAAATTTAAGAAAGTATATACAACATTCTGATGAACTTACTGCAGAACTCTCAACAAAAGAGGTACACCTTCGTGATGCACAACGCATTGCTAATGTTGGAAGTTGGGAGTATAACATCGTTGAAGACATATTGATATTAAGTGATGAGGTTTACAGAATCCTTGGCACAAAATTAAGTAGCCATCTTACATTTAACACATTTTTAGACTACATAACACTTGATGACAAAGCAAGAGTAAAGATGATTTTAGAAAATGCTATCAAAAAAGGTTCAAGATTTAATATAAAATACAAACTCATCAAACAAAATTCTAAGGTTATTCATGTGCGAACACGAGGGAAAGTTCGGAAAAAACTCACAGGAGAGATTAAACTTACAGCTGTGACTATTGATATTACAAAAGAGATAAAAAACAAACAGACCATTGAGAGACTCGCATATTATGATGCTTTGACCAACCTACCAAACCGAACTTTATTGCAAGATAGAGCTAATATAGCATTATCTAAAGCAAAAAGAAACAAATCCAAATTTGCTATTTTATTTTTAGATTTAGACCATTTCAAACTTATCAATGATACCTTAGGTCATAATGTAGGCGATGAATTACTCATTCATATAGCCAATCAACTCAAAAATATCTTGCGACAATCAGATAGTATTTCTAGGATTGGAGGAGATGAGTTTATTATACTTCTTTCAGAAATCAAATCAGATGAAGATGCAAGTATTATTGCCAATAAAATACTCTCTACGCTCAATACAGAGCATCAAATAAGCTCCAATAAACTTCACATATCTACAAGCATTGGGATAGCAATCTATCCACAAAATGGAACTAATTTAGAAGAGTTAATGACAAAGGCAGATACAGCAATGTATGATGCAAAGAAAAATGGTAGAAATAACTATAAAGTTTATTCACAAGTGATGTCTGAACATATAAACAATGTTATTCTTGTAGAAAATGATTTGAGAGCATCTATCCAAAATCAAGATGATTTTAAAGTTTATTATCAACCTAAAATCGACACGAAAACTTCTAATGTCTCAGGAGTTGAAGCATTGTTACGCTGGGAGCATCCTACAAAAGGGTTGATCTATCCAGATGAATTTATAAAAATTGCAGAAGACAATGGTGCTATAGTTAGTATTGGTAAAATCATCATACAAAAAGTAATTCAAGACATATCGGAGCTAAATAAACTCTCTTTTGGCGAATTAAAATTTGCTATCAATTTATCTGCAAAACAGTTTTTAGATACTACGCTCATCCCTTTTATCACACAACTTATTAAAGAGTACGATGTCAAAGCATCACAACTAGAATTTGAAATCACAGAAACTTTATCAATGCAAAACATCCAAGAGAGTCTTAGTGTTATGAATAAGATAAAAGAGATTGGTTCAAGTATTGCTATTGATGACTTTGGAACGGGATATTCCTCCTTATCTTATCTCAAACAATTTCCTATCAACACCCTAAAAATAGATAAAGAATTTGTTATAGATATGACACAAGACAAAGATGACAAGACCATTGTACGCACCATTATTAGCATGGCTCAAGCACTTGGTTTACGAACTGTAGCCGAAGGTGTTGAGACAAAAGAGCATGTAACCGCACTTACTTTGATGGGCTGTAATGAGCTTCAAGGTTTTCACTTTAGTAAAGCTATCCCTTTCAAAGAGTTTACAGCCTTTTTACAAGAATATAATTCTTAATAAGCTATAATATAAAACACAATATATAATAAAAGAGTAAAATGGACTATTTAAAGATATTTAAGACAAATAAACTTGCTGGTGAGATTCAAATCTCAGGGGCTAAAAATGCTTCTCTGCCACTTATTGCAATGACAATTCTTGCTAAAAACAGTGTCCGTATCAAAAATCTTCCCCAAGTTGCTGATATTAATACTCTTTTGAAACTTTTATCCAATCTGGGTGCAAACATAGATAAGCAAGCACATCATGTCAGTGTTGACACCACTTCGCTACATGAGACAAAAGCAACTTATGACATAGTCAAGACTATGCGGGCATCTATCCTAGTTTTAGGTCCTATTCTTGCTCGTTTTGGTCATTGTGAAGTTTCTTTACCTGGTGGCTGTGCTATAGGTCAAAGACCTGTAGACTTACATCTCAAAGCTCTTGCAATAATGGGTGCAGATATACAGATTAAAAGTGGTTATATCCAAGCAACAGCGCCCAATGGTCTCCAAGGGTGTGACATCATTTTTGATAAGATTACAGTAACAGGTACGGCAAATATTGTTATGGCAGCAGCTTTGGCAGATGGGGTTACAAACATCACCAATGCAGCAAGAGAACCAGAAGTGGTACAACTCTGTGAAATACTCAATGCATCAGGAGTCAAGATAGAGGGTATTGGTAGTGCTATATTGAGCATTCATGGAACTGCTGGTAGGCTTATAGATATAGATGAATTTTCCATAATTCCAGACCGTATTGAAGCGGGAACATATCTTTGTGCTGGAGCTATTACAAACTCCGAATTAACACTTACCCATGTAGAACCAAAGCATCTTGGAGCAGTGCTCGCTAAACTAGAAGAGATGGGTTCATCTTTTGTACTCAGTGAAGATACCATCACTATACACCCTACCAACAAGATCAATCCAGTAAAAATCATTACTCAAGAATACCCAGCCTTTCCTACAGATATGCAAGCCCAGTTTATGGCACTAGCTACACAAGCTGATGGGGTCTCTATCATCGAAGAAAGGTTGTTTGAAAACCGTTTTATGCATGTGAGTGAACTACAACGAATGGGTGCGGACATAAGCTTAAACGGTCATACAGCTACAGTCAGTGGAAAATCTAAACTCAGTGGGACAGATGTGATGGCTACAGATTTGAGAGCATCTAGTGCTTTAGTATTGGCAGGTTTAGTTGCCAATGGGGAAACTGATGTTCATCGCATCTATCATCTTGACCGTGGTTATGATGCACTAGAGAAAAAACTTGGGAATGTTGGAGCAAATATCTCTCGACTCAAAGAGTAGAATATTGTATACACCAAAGAGAAGTAACCTTCTCTCTATTCAAAAATAATCATCTCGTAGATGCTTTTTTTTGTTACCAACGCTTTATCTGGTGAAACGGAGTATGCATTTTTTGACTTTTGAACTTCATGTCTGAGTGCAGCTATCTCGTTTTCCATCTCATCGACATTATCTTTTAATCTGAGTATAATATCTACTCCTGCTAAGTTTACGCCGAGCTCTCTTGTAAGTCTTAAGATAAGTTTTATTTTATCTATATCTCTTTGAGAATACAAACGGATTCTTCCATTTGAGCGTGATGGACAGATAAGATTTTCTCTCTCGTACTGACGAAGAGTTTGTGGGTGAATATCTAATATCTTTGCAACAATGCTAATGAGGTAAACTGGTTCGTCATATTGGTGAATCATATCTTACTCCTGTGGAAGTTTTTCTTTAAGAACTGTTAGAAGTTCTTCATCAAGATCTTCAATTTTTGGTAAAATGATATTTGCAGCAAGATAGAGATTGCCACGAACTTTTGTTTTTCTATTCATAGCACCCATCTCTTTTACACGAAATCTTTGTCCATTTTTAGTATCTTGAGGTACCTTTAGTTTTATCTCTTTGTCTAAAGTTGCTATGGCTATTTTATCTCCAAAAAGAGCTGCTTTTAAGGGTACATCAAAACTTTTGATAAGATCATCACCATCACGAGTGTATTCAGGATTAGGAGCTACTGTTATCTTTAAAAACAGGTCTCCAGCACGACCACCCTGAGCGTGTCCTTTCCCTTTAACACGCATCTTTTCACCACTTTTGACACCTGCTGGAATCTTGATGTCAAATCTATCTCCATTAACAGCTACAGAATGACTACCGCCGAGAATAGAGACACTAAAAGGTATGGTGACACTTGTTTGGATATCTAAGTTTGGTTCTTGATGCTGTTGTGAAAAACCTCCACCAAAGCCTCCACCACCAAATGGATTTCCACCACCGAAGCCACCACCACCTGAAAACATTTGTCTTAGTATATCATCAAGGTCACCTTGACCACCACCATGTGAGCGTGAAAAGTCATGAAAGTTTTGTCCGCCAAACATAGAGTCACCATGCATGTCGTATTGTTGCTTTTTCTCTTTATCACTCAATATCTCATAAGCAGAGTTTATCTCTTTAAATTTATCTTCTGCATCTTTATCTTTGTTAACATCTGGGTGGTATTTTCTTGCTAGTTTTCTATAAGCCTTTTTAATTTCAGCTTCACTTGCATTATCCGTTACTTCTAATGTTTCATATAATGATTTTGCCATTATCTATCCTTCTTAAGTGCTTCTCCATAAATAACCCCAACTTCAGCAATAAGTAAATAGCTCTAGTGCTAGGCAGATTTTTGAAGGACTAGCCGTAGCTAATTCAATAAAATCTAACGACGCAATAGGGCTATTTACT
>JALUXP010000098.1 GCA_027013295.1 Sulfurimonas sp. | reverse complement strand
AATCAAAGCAAGCGATGGAAGGGCTTGATAAAGAGTTCCCAACTGACTAATGAGAATATACTTCATACTTAGCATAATCTCACTCTTTTTACTTAGTGGGTGTGGAGAGCCACAGCCCACTAAGGTAAGATGTATCGATCGGTCGTGGCAGATGAACCCAAATGCAAATGGTAAAATTGGTGCAGTTGGTAGTTCTATGCGAACTTATAGTGGTCGCAATAACGACCAAAGAAAACTTGCTATCACCCGTGCTTTAGATGAACTTTCTCTTCAGCAGGGGGTGAAAGTTCAACTGAGTATCAACAAAAGAGATAGGGTAGTAAACGATAAAGCTACCACTTCTATAGATACAAAAGCAAATTATAATGCAAACAATAAAGTAACAGCACACATTGAAGACGCTTGTAAAGATAACTCTTCTGGTGAATTTTTTGTCTGGATGTTGCTCGATTGATACCTTTGTTAAAGTAGGTTTTGTGCCTGCTTGACAAATCCCCCTCCTAAATAAATAGTAATTTAAGGTCAAACATGAAAAAAATCGCCATCATTGGTCGCCCTAATGTCGGGAAAAGCTCACTATTTAATCGTTTAGTTAAAAAACGAGATGCAATCACATCAGATTTGGCTGGAACTACCCGTGATGTCAAAAGACGCGAAGTTGTTATCTATGATAAAGTGGCACTGCTTTTAGATACTGGTGGACTTGACAAGGGGTGTGAGCTCTTTGATAAGATAAAAGAGATCTCTCTCAAAGCTGCCTATAAAGCTGATATTATCCTCTATATGGTTGATGGCAAGGGGATCCCTGAGGATGAAGACAAAAAACTTTTTTATGAGCTTCAAACCCTAGGCAAGCAGGTCTGTCTTGTTGTCAATAAAATTGATAACGATAAAATGAAAGAAAGACTTTGGGATTTTTATGAATTTGGTTGTGATGCTATTTTTGGTGTCTCTGTATCACACAACAGAGGGACAGTAGATCTGCTTGATTGGGTATATCAGCAGATTCCAGAGAGCGATATTGTTAAAGAAAACGATAAAGAGGAAGAGATACTTGTCAATGAGCCTACATTTGATGATGATATAAATGATGAGGACTTTTTTATTGAGCATGAAGATGAAGAGGACGATGGATACTTTCATCAAGATATGTTCCTTGATGAAGAAGCAGTGATAGATGACTCAATCTTTGCGAAAAATGACAAGATAAAAGAGTTTAACGAAGAGGATATTAACCATATAAAAGTGGCTATCATAGGGCGAACAAATGTTGGAAAAAGCTCACTTCTTAATGCACTTTTAGGAGAGGAACGCTCAGTTGTTAGTTCTGTAGCAGGAACTACTATTGATCCTATTGATGAGAGCATCGAGTATGGCGACAAACAAATCACTTTTGTTGATACTGCTGGACTTCGTCGTCGTGGCAAGATAGTGGGTATAGAAAAGTATGCACTGATGCGAACGAAAGAGATGTTAGAAAATGCCAACATGGCATTAGTAGTGCTTGATGCAAGTGAGCCTTTTTTAGACCTTGACGAAAAGATAGCAGGCCTTGTAGATG
>JALUXP010000097.1 GCA_027013295.1 Sulfurimonas sp. | reverse complement strand
TATTGGCAAATCAAACACCATAGTTTCTGGTTCTTACGCTTACCATGAACCAGACAGCATTGCTTATAATCAATATTTAAAACTAGGTGTGTCATTTAAATACTAAAATTTATCTTACTTAGAGCAGATGTCCCATACGGTCTTTTTTTACATTGAGGTAGTCTTGATTAAAACTATTTGACTCCATGATGATCGGGAGTCTTTCAACAATCTCTATATCTTTTATAGAGTTTACCTTGTCAGGATTATTTGTCAAAAGTTTGATTTTGTGGATGTTAAAATGATGGAGTATCTTTGTTACTATCTCATAAGTTCGCTCATCAGCCCCGAAGCCTAGTTGGTGGTTTGCTTCTATGGTGTTGAGACCCTCATCTTGAAGTGCATAGGCGTTTATTTTGTTAAAAAGCCCAATGTTACGACCCTCTTGGCGGAGATAGATCACCATTCCATTTGTTTTTGAAGCTAACTCTAGGGCATACTCTAGTTGGTCTCGACAATCACACTTGAGACTTCCAATGGCATCACCTGTAAGGCACTCCGAGTGGACACGGACAATAGGTATCTCTTCCATCTCTTTTGTGTATATAGCTAGATGCTCTTTGTTACCCTCTTTAAATGCTTTGATTTTAAAATGTCCAAAACGGGATGGAAGGTTTGCTTCATTTGAGATTTTTATATTCATTAATTGTATTCCAATGTTAAAAAGAGTAAAATAGTTTTTTGGAAATTATAGCGAAATAATAGGAAATAAGCATGTTTGATAGATTTAGAAGAAAGAGGATAAACCCAACCCTTCGTAACTTGGTAAGAGAAACGAATGTTAGTGTGGATGATTTTATCTACCCACTTTTTGTAAGAGGTGGGGTGGGAATCAAAACAGAGGTTGCATCTATGCCAGGTGTTTACCAAATGTCACTTGATGAGATTTTAAAAGAGTGTGGGGAGTTACAAAAACTTGGACTTAACTCCATCATTCTTTTTGGGATTCCTGATGTCAAAGACTCTATAGGAAGTGATTCTTTATGTGAACATGGGATTATCGCCAATGCAGTGAGGGAAATAAAAAAAAGTTTTCCAGATATGTTTGTAGTAACAGACCTCTGTTTTTGTGAATACACAGATCACGGACACTGTGGCATCATAGATGAAACAGATACTGTCAATAATGACGCTACACTAGAGATCTCTGCTGAGCAAGCACTTATCCATGCAAAAGCTGGTGCAGATATGATAGCCCCCTCTGGTATGATGGATGGGATCATCACAACCCTCAGAGATGCACTTGATGAGGGTGGGTATGAGAATCTTCCTATCATGTCTTACTCTACAAAATTTGCTAGTGGGTATTATGGTCCATTTCGTGATGTTGCAGAGTCAACACCTAGTTTTGGAGATAGAGCATCGTATCAGATGGATCCAGCAAATCGTCGTGAAGCGATAGCTGAGTCTGTGAGTGATGAGATGCAAGGGGCTGATATTCTTATGGTAAAACCTGCTCTTGCGTATCTTGATATTGTTCGTGAGATAAAAGATGCAACTTCACTTCCTATGGCTGTTTACAATGTTAGTGGTGAGTACGCAATGTTAAAGATGGCAGGGATCAATGATCTTATTGACTACGACAGAGTAGTGATGGAGACAATGATAAGTTTTAAAAGAGCAGGGGCAGACATCATCATCTCTTACCATGCAAAAGAGGTTGCACAAATGCTTCTAAATAAGGGGAAAAGATGAGACATTTTTTAACGCTCAAAGATTATACAAAAGAAGAGATTTTAGAGATTATCGAGATTGGTCTTGAGATCAAAAACAATCTTAAAAAAGGGATCTATAAAAAAGAGTTAGAGATGCAAACTCTTGGGATGATATTTGAAAAGAGTTCTACAAGAACCCGTGTAAGTTTTGAGACAGGTATGTTTCAGCTTGGTGGGCATGCACTTTTCCTCTCTAACCGTGACATTCACTTAGGTCGTGGAGAACCTGTTAAAGACACAGCTAGGGTGATAAGCTCTATGACTGATATGGTGATGATCCGTACATTTGAACACTCAATGATAGAGGAGTTTGCTTCATACTCCTCAGTTCCAGTTATCAATGGTCTTACTGACTCTTTTCATCCTGTGCAACTCTTAGCTGACTATATGACTTTGGTAGAGCATAATAAAGCTGACAATATCGTAGCGGCGTATGTGGGTGATGGAAACAATATGACCCATTCATGGATGATGTTAGCTGCAAAACTTGGTTTTGAACTTCGCATCGCTACACCAAAAGGGTATGAGGTAGATGCTACGATCTTAGTAGATGCACAAACCATAGCAAAAGAGAGTGGTGGAAAAATCATAACAACAAATGACCCACAAATAGCAGTGAAGAACGCAACAGTTGTAACAACGGACACTTGGACATCGATGGGGCAAGAGGATGAAAAAGAGAAGCGTATCAAAATCTTTCAAGGCTTCATTGTTGATGATGTGCTTATGTCTCATGCAAGTAGTGACACAGTATTTTTACACTGTTTACCAGCATACAGAGGTCTTGAAGTCAGTGAAGAGATCTTTGAAAAACACTCTAAGATCATATTTGATGAAGCCCAAAATAGACTCCACGCCCAAAAAGGGCTTATGGTTTGGTTAGATAGGCAAAAATAATCCTTTCTTAAACTTCTTTTTACTACAATACTGACAATAATGTGACATTGTTTTTAGTGATGTTTTTAAAGGTGAAAAGATGAAATACTTTTGGTTATTTATATTGGGTGTAAGTCTATTACACTCAGCAACTGTTGTCAAAGTTGATACAATGTTTGCAAAGTCCTCCAAGTGTAAATCTTGCCATCTTCCCATAGTCAATCAATGGAAAAATTCTTGGCATTCAAAAAGTCATTATAACAATGATGAATACTTAAGAAAAAGTATAAAGTATGTGAGTAAGAAGTCCCGTAAAAGTCTTAATGGTGTAAAGATCGATTGTGCAAAATGTCATAACCCAAGAATCGCTGTAACATCTTCAGGGATAGATTATGAGATAGATGCCCTGATGGGTTTGGATAAAGATTCTAAAGTAAATAAAGCATTGGCAAGTGATGCGATATCTGAAGGCATCAACTGTGTAGTTTGTCACAATATCGATAAGATTCATAAGAAAAAACCCGAATCAGTGCGAGGGATCGATAGGATAGAGTGGACAAAATCTGGTTTAATGAGTGGACCATATAAAGATGCACACTCTCCTTACCATGAGGTGGAGTATAGAGATTTTATGTCAAAAGATTCAAACACCCTGTGTTTTGTATGTCATGCAAATGATAGATCCATCAAAAAACTAACTTTTATAAATATGAAAAAAGAGTTTGCAGGTTCAAAAAAGCTTTGCGTTGATTGTCATATGGGTAAAAAAAAGCTTGGCGTGGCTTCTACTCTGAAAATAGACCATGGCAAGGCAAAAAAGCGTAAGATTCGTACACATAGTTTTAAGGGAGCTCACTTTGAAGATATGATACAAAACTCGCTAAGTGTAGTTGCTAAGCAAAAAAAAGAGAAGATTTTTATAACGCTAAAAAATAAGCTTCCTCATAGTATTCCAAGTGGATTTGGATCGCGTGAGATCCTAGTAGAACTTACCTACTTTAAAAACAATAAACAGATAAAACAAGAGAGCATCTCTTTAACCTCCCACTATAAAGACAGGAGAAAGCGTCCCACAATTGCACATTTAGCAAAAAAACAATCTAAAGATGTGTCGATAAAGTCACATTCAAAAAAGATCTTAAAAGTCCAAAAATATAAAGGGGCAAATAGAGTGAAAATAGTATTGTATTATAGACTTGTCAATGATGAAGTACGCTCTTTGTTGAAACTCAAAGATGCTCTTTGGGCAAAAAAAATGCCTATAGCCCAAACGACACTAAAGCTAAAATAGCTTTAGTACCTAATACCAGTTGCTTCTCGAATCTTTTCTATAAGAGGTAGTGCCACTGCTCTAGCTTTACTTGCACCTAAGTCGAGGATATCTCGTACTTCCCCTTGGTGTGCTAAGTAGTATTCTTTTTTATCTCTATGCTCCCTAAAATATTCCCACATCACATCAGCAAGATAGATTTTAAAATGCCCATGCCCTTCACCACCTTTTGTGTAGCGATTTTGTAGTTCTATGAGCTGTGCATCTTCTAAGAAAAGTTTTGCCATATTGTAAACATTGCAGTTTTCATACTCTTTTGGCTCTTCTAAGGCTACCTGCTCTGTAACTATCTTTTTGATAGTTTTGAGTTGTTTTTTTTCTTCACCAAAGATATTTACAGCATTTTTGTAGGATTTTGACATCTTTTGTCCATCTATACCTGGTACTGTTGCTACCTCCGCTTGCACTTGATACTCTGGAAGAGTAAAGATATCTCCATAGGCATTATTGAATTTTATTGCAATGTCTCTTGCAATCTCTACATGTTGGATTTGATCTTTTCCAACAGGGACTATCTCCGAGTTAAAGAGTAAAATATCTGCAGCCATAAGCACTGGGTAAGAAAATAGCGAATGGTTTGATGCAATACCTTTTGCAGTCTTGTCTTTGTAGCTATGAGCCCTCTCTAGTAATCCCATAGGGGTGAAGGAGGAGAGAATCCAGTAAAGTTCTAAAACCTCTTTAACATCTGATTGAACCCAAAATGTTGATTTTTCTGGGTCGATTCCAAGTGCTAAAAAGTCTGTTGCTGTTTGCATGGTAAGCGTAGCTAAATCTTTGCCACCACTTGTCATGGCGTGATAATTTGCTATAAAAGCAAAGGTGTCACTTGTTTTTTGTGCCTCTACCATCTGTTTGATAGAACCAAAGTAGTTCCCGATGTGGAGATCCCCTGAGGGTTGGATCCCTGTTAGTA
This sequence comes from Sulfurimonas sp., assembly GCA_027013295.1. Classification (GTDB taxonomy): domain Bacteria; phylum Campylobacterota; class Campylobacteria; order Campylobacterales; family Sulfurimonadaceae; genus Sulfurimonas. Next base: position 4,559 of record JALUXP010000097.1, on the reverse strand, counting down.
CCCGTTTCATATTTATAAAATTTCCTATTTTTTTTGATATTATAGCTAAAAGTAAACATCAAAAGTGTTATCATTTACAAAAAGGATAGATCATGAATGTTCAAGTTCACGCAAAAGATATTACCTTACATCCTAGTACAAAAGCTCACATTGAAACAGCAATAGAAAGTTTTACTAAATATTCTTTAGATATTACTTCAGTAAATGTACATCTTCAAGCCGAGAAAAAAGGCGTATCTATAGAATTTGATATTCACATCGCTCATGCAGAGCCAGTGATTATCAACCAAACTGATGATGACTTAGATGCTGCTATTGATTTGGCAATAGACAGAGCTACAAAAGCACTTCGTCGTTTACACGATAGAATGACTTCGCATAAGGTAGGATCTACGAAAGATCTTGATACTTTAGATGCCTAGAGAGATAGATGTATAGCTTTGTTCTTTGGTTTCACCTTCTCTCATTAATCTCTTGGTTTGCAGTTTTGTTCTACCTACCAAGACTATTTGTTTATCATGCTGAAAATATAGACAATACTCGTTTTATAGAGGTTGCTAAAGTTATGGAGATGAAACTCTACAAATACATAGGCATCCCTGCGATGTGGGCAACTGTAGCGAGTGGATTTTATCTTGCATTTTCATTGGGTTTTAGTGGCAATGGTTGGCTTCATGTTAAAATATTTGTAGTGCTAATTCTGATGGGCTACTTTTTCTCACTCGGTCATTTCAGAAAAAAGTTTCTCGATAATGATTGTGTAAAAAATGGAAAGTTTTTTCGTTTTTACAATGAAGTACCAACTATATTGCTGATGATTATTGTTGGGTTAGTGATTTTTAAGCCATTCTAGCCATCTCTGTGTTGTGTTTCTTTTGGATGAAGTCTCCAAGGCTTAAAAAGTAACATTAGAATTATTTTACAAAAAAAATTGTTAGAAGAGTTAAACAAATAATAATTATTTGTTTAACCAAAAATTTATTTATGCTTTCTAAAATTTCTGTTTACTTTTTAGTTGGTATAATACCATCATAGTTATTAACATAAGGAATCTTAAATGGGAAAATATATAGAATTAACAGGTGCTGACTTTGAAGCAACATTATCAAATGGTGTATCTTTAGTGGACTTTTGGGCACCATGGTGTGGGCCTTGTCGTATGATAGCTCCAGTTATCGAAGAATTGGCTGACGATTATGAAGGTAAAGCTCAAATCTGTAAAGTAAATACAGATGAGGAACAAGATATCGCTGTAAAGTTTGGTATCCGTTCAATTCCAACGATCATGTTCTTTAAAAATGGTGAAATGGTTGATCAAATCGTTGGTGCTCAATCAAAAGCTGCTTTAGCTGAAAAAATTGACGCTCTTTTAGCGTAATAGTCCCTCAAAACGATGGAGAAAAAGAAAAGAGGTAAAAGCCTCTTTACTCTCTCCACCCTTCTTGCTTCTTTTTTTGGTTCGGCACTTATAGCTGGAGCATTTGCTTACTTTAACTACAAATTCTCAGAATACAAGTTTATAGACTTTAAAGAGTGGACCTTTTATGAAAAAAGTGATATTTTTATGCCTAAAGAGAAAAAATACATTGTAATTTTTTACAGTTCGAGAGATAGAGACACTCAAGACAAACTCTCCAAGATCGACCTTAACTTGCCCATCATCGCCATCGACTACTACAACACCGTACGAGACAATAAGAAAAAAACCATATTTTTGCGATCTGGTACAAAAACTTCACTTAGTTTCATCCAACGCTTTAATATTTACGAATCCCCATCTATTTTCTTTATTAAGAGAACTAAAGACACTCTTTATAAACAAGATAGTATGATTAGAAAACTAGATAACTTAGATGCACTTGCATCTGAAGTCAAACAACTTTAAACTTCAACACAAAAGGATAAAATATGGCAATACTTGATTGTGCAATAATTGGTGGTGGACCAGCAGGACTTACAGCGGGACTCTACACTACACGGGGTGGGCTTGAAAATGTTACTATGTATGAGAAAGGGATGCCTGGTGGGCAGATTACTCTGAGTTCTGAGATAGAAAACTACCCAGGGGTTACAGGAGAGATAACAGGGATGGATCTTATGATACCGTGGCCTGAACAATGTCAAAAATTTGGACTCAAACATGAGATGGTAGAGGTCAGCCGTGTAACTAAAGAGGGTGATATTTTTAAGATCCACAGAGCAGATGGTGTAGTTGATGAAGCGTACTCCGTCATCATGGGAACAGGAAGTCGCCCTCGCCGTGCAGGGTTTGCTGGTGAAGATGAATTTTTTGGTCGTGGTGTGAGTACCTGTGCAACCTGCGATGGTTTCTTCTACAAGGCTAAAGAGGTAGCTGTCATCGGTGGTGGAGACACTGCCCTTGAAGAGGCAATCTACCTCTCAAAAATATGTTCAAAAGTCTATCTCATCCATAGACGAGATACTTTCCGTTCAGCACCAAATACAGTAAAACGCATCAAGAGCATAGAAAATATTGAACTCGTACTCAACTCAACTCCAGATGAAGTGTATGGCGACAATATGGGTGTGACAGGGCTCAGAGTAAAAAACAAAAGTGGAGAACTTCGAGAGATAGCTGTTCCGGGTGTCTTTACCTTTGTAGGCAACGATGTAAACAACCAAACCCTCATCCAAGAAGATGGAACTTTTCTTTGCGAGATGAACAATCAAGGTCAAGTTGTCGTAGGACTCAGCATGCAAACAAATGTTGCTGGACTTTACGCCACAGGTGATATGCGACTAGAAGCACCAAAACAAGTTGTCTCAGCTGCAGGTGATGGTGCTGTAGCCGCACTTCAAGTGATCTCTTTCGTAGATGAACTATTAAACTCTTAAAGGCAAAATGATGACAAAAGTAGGTGTATTTGGTGCAAATGGTAGAGTTGGTCAACTCGTAATAGATGACTTAAAACAAACCCAAGATATTAGTCTTAGTGCTGTTTATGTTCGCAATGAACTTAATTTTTCCATAGATCCCTCGGTACTTGTTACCACCGATATTAAGTCCTTTTTACATGGTTGTGACATAGTTATAGACTTCTCACTTCCTGAGGCTTGTGAAGCACTTTTAGAAGCTGCTATCGAGTCTCCTACCCCTTTAGTTATTGGGACAACAGGACTAAGTTATCACCAACTCAATCTTCTCAAACAAGCAAGTGAAAAGATGCCTATACTTTATGCTACAAATATGAGTTTAGGTGTAGCCCTCCTTAACAAGCTAGTGCATCAAGCTTCAGCTGCCCTTGAAGGTTTTGACATAGAGATTGTAGAGATGCATCATAAACATAAAAAAGATGCACCAAGTGGAACAGCACTCACACTTGGAGAGTCTGCTGCTCGTGGTCGTGGACTTGACCTAGATAAAGTTCGTGTAAGTGGACGAGATGGTAACATCGGACAACGCAGTGAAGATGAAATAGCTGTCATGGCACTTCGTGGAGGTGACATTGTTGGTCGCCATACGGTTGGGTTTTACAATGAGGGAGAGTTTATTGAGCTCAACCACACAGCAACCAGCAGAAACACTTTTTCCAAAGGTGCTATTCGTGCTGCATCTTGGCTTGTTAACAAAGAGGCCTCCCTTTATTCTATCAGCGATTGCTTAGAATTATAATTTTTATTAGATAACTTTGTTACTCTCATCACAAAGTTATCAAATTTATAAATATATATAAAAACATCTTATATTTAATAATCCTTTAATATTAGTATATGTAATATAGTTTAATCCAAAAAGTTTTGGGTAATCATAAATAATTATTATAAGGAGATTCTATGATGAATCGTAGAGATATACTTAAGTTTGGTGCGTTAAGCATAGTTGCTGCTGCAACATTAGCAGAAGCTAAAGGAACAAAAAAAGGTGCAACAGCATCAGTTGGTGTTGGTTCAACTGCACCATTAGTTCCTGCAAAAGGTCCAAGAGTTGTTGTTGTAGGTGGTGGATGGTCAGGTTTGTCTGTGGCTAAATATACTAAAAAATTCGCTCCAAATGCTGATGTTGTTTTAGTAGAACAAAGATCTGAGTTTATCTCTTGTCCTGTAAGTAACCTTTATCTTGTTGGTGCAATCGACTTAGAATTTTTAACACATGATTACCTGCAGGCTGCTCGTGAAAATAAATATACTTACTTCAATGCAACTGCTGTCGGTTTAGACAAAGGTAAAAAAATATTGAAAACTAGTAATGGTGATATCAAATATGACTATTTAGTACTAGCACCAGGTATTGACTATGACTATAGCCATTGGGGTGTTGACTTAGTAACTGAGCAGAGACTTCGTAGTGAATATCCAGCTGCGTTTATTCCAGGTAGTGAGCATATGACGCTTAAGACTAAACTAGAAGATTTTGAAGGTGGAAATTTCCTCCTTACTTGTCCTGGTGGAAACTACAGATGTCTCCCTGCTCCATATGAGAGAGCATGTTTAATTGCTGATTATTTTAAGAAAAACGATATCAAAGGTAAAGTTATTTTACTTGATGAAAATGCAGATATTACCATCAAGAAAAAAGGTTTCCACTCAGCATTTGATGA
>JALUXP010000096.1 GCA_027013295.1 Sulfurimonas sp. | reverse complement strand
AGCATCATTTACCAAAGACGAACTACTTTAACACCCTACCCTTTTTATTGAATTTCACTGTATAATATGCTCCTCAATATGGGAAATGAAGATGACGCAACACGAAAAAGAAGAACTCAAACATATCATTCAAACAGAGATAGCAGCACTTACAGATGAAATTACAACTATTCAGAGATCGCTGCGACCGATAAAAAAAGATTGTTCCCTCGACAGCATCGATCACAAGATGCTCAAACAGGAACAAAACATCAACATCCAGAGATATGAAGTGGCCAAACAGAGATTAAACAGACTCAAAGCCGCCTATTTGAATATTGACAACAAAGAGTATGGAATATGTCAGGAGTGTGAAGAGGATATCAATATAGAGCGCCTCAAACTCATACCGGAATCCAAATACTGTGTTAGCTGTATGAACGAACTTGGATTATAAACAGTGCTTAGTAAAAAACTCGAAATTCTCTTTCTCGCTATCATCCTCCTCGCACTCTCTATACTTGGATACAACTACTACAAAAGCTACTCTTTTAAGCACAACCCTCTACCACAATCCTATCTTGAACGCATAGCAGCCAAAGAGAAAGATGTACTTGAGCATATGCAAAAGAACTTTGGATTTCAGGTGCAGTTCCCGATCATCATCACAGACAAGATCCCGGGTAGACTCTATGGTCTAAGTTCCTATGAGAACGGACGCATCACTATCCTTCTAAATAAAAAAGTGATGCAAGAATCTATGAATTACATAATCGACAGCGTCATTCCTCACGAATACGCACATGCCCTGCTCTTTTATCTGCACAAGAACTCCAATGAAAAACAGGGACACTCAAAGCTTTGGCGCCATACCTGTCAAGAACTCGGCGGAAAAGATTGCAGGCAGTATGTCGACCAACAAGAGATCATCCTCTCAAAACTTCCATTCAAGGTAAAATGAGATGGCAATAGAGTATGAATTCGAAGAGGATATCGAGCCCACCTGGCTTGCCAAACAGAGAGAGGATGCCAAATTGGCCGAAGCGGCCTACAATAAAAACGAGAAGCCTCTCTACAAAGAGGGAGACCAGCTGGGAAACTTTCTCTTCGTTCGTTATAATAAAGCGAAGAATCGGGCCACATTTGCATGTCAGGAGTGTGGCAGAAAATTCACCTATAATATCTATGCGATAAAGAACAAAAAAAGATGTAAATGGTACAAGTACCATGATAAAACAATCAAACGACTCTAAATCCATTCATAAAAGGCTCACAGATGGCATTCACACCAAAAACTCCCTATCTCACTACCGATGGTATAGTTGAGATATATAATGACGCACAGCAGCTCCTGGGCATCGTTTTAATAAAAAGAAAGTACCCTCCTTTAGGTCTGGCACTTCCAGGCGGGTTTGTGGAGATTGGGGAGAAGGTGGAAGATGCCTGCGTGAGAGAGATGAAAGAGGAGATATCTCTTGATGTAAAGATCAAAGCACTCCTTGGAGTCTATTCCGACCCAAAACGAGATGAACGCTTCCATACCGTCTCTATCGTTTATGTCTGTAAGGCCTATAGCATGCCAAAAGGTGCGGACGATGCAAAAGAGGCGATGATCGTGAAGCTAGAGGACCTAAACACACAGAAGCTTGCCTTCGATCATAAAGAGATCATAGGAGATTACCTAAAACGATTCCATCCCGATATAGCTTAAAAACGCTGCTACTTTAGTTTCAACTATATAGATAACTATTTAATTAAGTCCAATATGTCCTATTTACTTGCTATCTCGTTAATTATCTTTTCACCCTCTAAAAGTTCAAGCACACATTTAGCTTTAAAATCTACCGTGTATGTTTTTCGTTTGCGACTCATCTTTTTGTCCTCACTTTAGTAATTTTTATTTTATCATTTTAGGAATAAAAATCTTTTTTGGTTTGGTTGTTTTTCTGGGGACATTATACTTTGCACAAACAACAAGCATTTTAATATTGAACACCTTGTATAGATTGCAGATGTATTAGAAGTATAAATAACTGAATTTTTTAAAGATATCAATCTCTAACCACCCTATCCTACTTCTATACTATACAATCATTTTTTTACTTTTGATGCTGACTTTACATCATATTGTTGTAAAAAACGAACTCATTTAATAGTGAAATACAACATAGTGATATAAAAACGAACTCATTTAATAATTGCTAGATTACTATTCTAATGCCTCTCTTTTGGAGTATTATGTATGAAAAACCCCTATTTCAGGGATATTCTTTGTCATTTTTTTACTTTTGATGCTGACTTTACATCATATTGTTGTAAAAAACGAACTCATTTAATAGTGAAATACAACATAGTGATATAAAAACGAACTCATTTAATAATTGCTAGATTACTATTCTAATGCCTCTCTTTTGGAGTATTATGTATGAAAAACCCCTATTTCAGGGATATTCTTTGTCATTTTTTTACTTTTGATGCTGACTTTACATCATATTGTTGTAAAAAACGAAGTCATTTAATAGTGAATTACAACATAGTGATATAAAAAACGAACTCATTTAATACTACTATTCTCATACAATAATTTTTTGAAAATTAAGTATAAAAGTACCTGTTTCAGGGGGTATCCCTTGTTATTTTGAATCTAATTTACATTATATTGTTGTAAAAACGAACTCATTTTATATCTATGAATTAAAAAACGAAGTCCTATAATATAGTTATCTAATTAGGAGAGATTCTTGCTATAACATTGTAATCTAGGTAGGAAAATGCAAGAAAATATATATTATTTCCATTTTTTTATACAAAAATACTAAATTTTCATAAAAAACGAAGTCACTTAAGAGCCAAAACGAAGTCATTTAAGTACTATGCGAAGTCATTTAAGTATATAACGAAGTCATTTAAGTGTTCAAACGAAGTCATTTAATGGCATTTGTAGAAATATATAGATATATTTAGAATATATAGATATATCAGAACAGAATAATCTTTTCTGGATTATTCCTTATCTGATATTAATTCTCTAGTAACTGCTTTACCTTTAATGAAAGTGATGTTGTTTTCAAAACTATTTTTTCTGTAGATCAACTTTGATTTTGGTTCAAAAATTATTCCATACTCTAAAAGTAATTCAACATTATCTTTAATCTCTTTGATGGCTTTTTGTCTCATTCTGGTTGATTCAATAGGAAAACCTACTGTTTTTAAAAGATTTTGAATATCCATATTGCTACCATTTGAATGTGTCCAGAAAAATCTTATTATTGATTTTAATAAAGCACTTTTCACTTTTAAAAGTTTTGGTAATTCTTTTTTGTAGTTGACTGTTAGTTGTTCTTCAAAAAACTTTCTATAAGCAGTTGATAACACTAAACCAAAAGAAGTATGACTACTACTATATGCATGAGAATCAATAATACTAAAACTATAATAGTCATCACTATTTTTTTGTTTAAATTCTATAGAACTATTTTGAATCTCATCAAGTTTATCTTTAAGCCATTTGGTATTTGTATTAAGTTTACCACTATATGATTTTAAAATATCTGTAGTTGAAAAATATACAGCAATAGAACCACCCTCTAGTTCCCTCACCTCTTTTGCCCCAGCAATAATACAATCAAGTAGATCCCTATGCGTTTGTGTAAGGATATTCCCTTTGACTATTGTTTTCCCCCAGCTTGTTTCTATAACTCTTTTTCTATTATTAGCAATAAAATCTTTATAGGTTTTAGAGTTTGCAGAAATTTTATCTATAGGAGCAAAAATACCAGTTCGAAGTTCACTTGCTGTAGTTAATGTCTTTTCAAATTTTTGAACAACATCAAAATCTATTGTTAGTTGTTTTGATTTTTTACTTGCCATTTTTATCTACTCCACTCCGAAGATAGTTTTTCTATTTCATTGTTAAATTGAGTTATTTTTCTGTTGAGTTGCTCAATTTGTTCAGATGATAAATCTTTAATATTTAAATTTACATTGATTTTAGATTTTGTATTTTTAATTACTATAATGTTTGATGATGTTTCTTTGCTTGATGACAATAGACCTTTTATATATTTTTCTGCTTCTGTTCTGGAAAGATCTTTAACAGCTTGATATGCAGAATACATCCCTCCTTCTGTAGGTAGTTTGTTTAATAGAACTAAAACATTGATATCTTTGTAGTTATCATCCTTTATTGTTTGAATAATTTTAGAAGGTAATTTTAAAATATTCATTAGTTTAGACACATAGCCTTTAGATAATCCAACATATTCTGCAAGTTTATTTTGGCTTTCTACAATACCATTGTCAAGTATATTTTTAATAGCAATAGCATTTTCGATAGGGTGAAGGTTTTCTCTCATCAAGTTTTCAGTAAGTGAAAGAATAGCTAAGTCTTGATCCTTTAAATCTTTCATAACTACTGTTTTGATTTTGTCTTTACCCATTATTTTAAAAGCTTCATATCTTCTATGCCCTGCTACAATTGTATGAAAACCATTTTCTTGTTTATCAGTTACAACTATGGGTTGCAATAAACCATTTTGTTCTATAGAAGATATTAACTCATTTAGTGATTGTAGATTAATATCGATTCTTGGTTGGAAAGGATTTTGTTGAAGTTTATCAAGACTGATTTCAATAATGCTATCTGCTGCATCTACTTCTTCAAGATTGGAAATTTTTGTTTTTTTAATCAGAGGAGAAGATTCTGCAATTGTTTTGCTCATTTCAGCTGTAATTCTATTTCTTTTTTTTGCCATGTTTTAATCCTGCTTTCTTTTCTATTTCTTTGATGAAACTAGTTATTTCTTCGCTAGCTTTACTTTTTTTGTCTAGCTCTTTAACACTAAAACCGTAACCAATGGAATGTTTATAGTCAGACCTAAATCGTATAACTGTTTTTAATAATTGAAAGTTTTCAATTTCATTTATAAAATCTACAATATCTGCAAAATCTTTTAATTTTGGATCAATTTTGTTAAGGAGTACATTGACTTTGACGGTCTCCTTTTTAATTACAGAGAGTTCTTCGAGAATTGTTTTGAATTTTTGTAATCCAAATATTTCCATATAGTCAGATGATACAGGTGTTATAACAAAATCACTTGCAATTATTGCGAGTCTATTTAAGTCAGCATCATAACCACCTGAATCAATTACTACTAAAGTATCATCATCAATAGAGTTAATAAACTCTTCAAGTTTGGATCTCTCATCATCAGTAAATCGGACAATTTCCAATGGAGCTTGTCCATATTGCATTCTTAGTCTATTAGTCATTGTTACTGATTCTTGATTGTCTAAATCTACAAATATGAATTTTTTATATCCATATTTTTTATATTTTCTTCGTAGTTCAACAGCAAGGTTCCAAGCTAGAGTACTTTTGCCTGTACCACCTTTTTGATGAGCTAATGTAATAATGTTTGTCTTCAAATAAACTCCAATATATGGTAATAACATTACTTTAATTTTTAAATGTGTATAATTATAGCAAGTATATTTTAAAATAGTAATAATTATTTTAAAAAACAAAAAATCTATAGTGTTTCACATGTGAAACACCGCAAAAAGAGTTAGCTTGCAAGAACAAACATATGATACGAATATAGAAGCCACTGTAATATCAAGTATAATTTATGACCCTGCCATTCTTGATAAGTATATGCATAAACTACATAAAAAGTTGTTTTTTCTACCTTTGCATATAACTGTAATGGATTGTATTCGTGAGCTCTATAAAGCAGACAAGCTTATTGATGAAGAGATTATTAGAAATAAACTGGGTAGAGAGTTTGAAAATGACTTGATATATATCATTTCTAAAAATCCTGTAAGTAGACTGGATGATTACATTGAGGTTCTACAAGATTATTCTCTTAAAAGAGATATGCAAACATTAGCTTTAGATATTAAAAAATCTTTAGAAGAAAATGTTTCTGGATTAGAAATACAAGCCAAAGTTACAAATCTAACAGAAATGATTAGCAGTTCAAGTCAAATTGATATCTTAGATATACAAAATATTGAAAAAATTGAAGATAAAGAGGTTGAGTTTATTTGTGAAGGGTGGCTTCCAATTCCGATTAGAACAGTTTCATTGGTTACTGCTCCAGGTGGAACAGGTAAAAGTTGGTTTGTACAGCAATTGGCAATTCGAGCAATTAAAGAAGGAAAAACAAAAAAAGCATTTCTATGGTTAAGTGAAGATCCTAAAGAGATTAGTAAAAATAGATTTAATAAAGTTTTTGAAGAGGTTGTAGAGTGTAAGGATAATTCGATTAAGTCTAAGATAGATATTAGTGATTCCCCTACAATTCAGTTTTTATATGACGAACAACGAAAAGTTGAAGTATCACCTTTATTTTCTCATTTTAAAGTCAAACTCCAAGAATATGATTTGATAATATTAGACCCATTAATTGCTTTTTACGGAACTGATGAGAATAACAATTCAAGTGCAAGAAGATTTATGCAGCTTTTTACTGATTGGGCGAATAAAGAGAATAAAACAATTATATTTATTCATCATAGTACTAAAAACACTACACAGAGTAGGGGGGCTAGTGCTTTTGTGGATGCAGTAAGAACTGTATATGAAATTGATAAAGTAAAAGATAAAGAAGGGAATGTTAAAGAAACAAGTAATAGGGTGATAAAACTGACTAAAGATAATTATGGTATTCATAATTTACTAAAGAGTTTCAGTGTTGAAAGAGAACTCTTTCCAAAAAAAATCAATGTTGTTGAAACTGTTTATGAGGAGAAAAGCAGTTATGGTGTACCACATGATTTTTAAACTTTAATAGGGGGGGGGTAAGTGATTATGTTGAAAATATATTGTATTTTTTTAAACGATTATTCTCCAAACGAAAATGGGGTAAAAATCCAAATTTTTAGATGCAGGTTATTCAAAAAGTATTAAAGTTAAAATCATATCCAAGAGGATTTCATATAATTACAAGTGAGGTAGAATCTATTTTTACAACATACATCAGCTTCACTTACCATAAATGAAAATTGTGATCCAAGTGTTCGAGAAAATATGGAGAATTATTTAAGTGATTCTGTTGATAGTAAGCAATATTATATACATGCATACGAAAGTTATGATGATATGCCTACACATATAAAAAGTTCTCTTTTTTGGTAATCTGTAACATTTCCAATAGCAAATAGTAAATTAAACCTAGGAATTTGGCAAGGAATATATTTGGGAGAGCATAGAGAGCATGCTTTAGGAAGAACTTTAATAATAACAATTATAGGAGACTAGGGCAGGGTGAACAAATCGTCCTTGTATAAAAGGACATAAAAGTGTATAATTATCCTTTTAAGGAGAGTTATATGAAAGAAGTGTTTAAAAAGCTCATTGTTGATTCACAAGAGAGAAGCTACACCAACCTTATACCAAGAGTATATACCATACCAACAGATACCAATAAAATAGTATCTCTTATAGGTATCAGACGATCTGGTAAGACCTATATGCTTTACAAACTCATAGAAGATCTTCGAAAAAATACTCCAAAAGAGAACATCATCTACATAAATTTTGAAGATGACAGACTTTTTCCTATAACTCTTCAAGATATGGATAGCTTAGTAGAAGCTTACTATGAACTCTACCCTGATAAGCGAGAAGAAAAGGTGTACTTTTTCCTCGATGAAGTACAAAACATAGATGGTTGGGAGCTTTTTGTAAGAAGAATCTACGATACTCTTAATATCGCTTTATTTATCACAGGTTCATCTTCAAAGCTTCTCTCAAGTGAGATAGCTACTTCCCTTCGTGGTAGAACGATAGTGTATGAGATATTTCCTTTCTCATTTGGGGAGTATTTGAACTATAAAGAAATAGATGTCAATATCTACTCATCAAGCTCACAAAGTTATATACAAAATGCCTTTAACAGTTACCTGGTAGATGGTGGATTTGCTGAGACTTTTGAGCAGAGTGAAGATGTGCAAAAGAGGATACTCAAAGATTATCTTGATTTGATAGTCTACAAAGATATCATCGAGCGATATGCCATCAAAAATCATGCACTACTAAAACACCTTATAAAATACCTCTTTTCCAATATGTCCACACTCATCAGTTTTACCAAGCTTTATAATGAGTACAAGTCATTAGGATACAAACTCTCAAAAGATACTCTTTATGAGTATATATCCTACCTGCAAGAAGCCTATACACTCTTTACTATACCCATCTATAGAAATTCAGTCAAAGAGGAGCAGAGAAACCCTAAAAAGATCTATGCGATAGATAATGGCTTTAAAAAACTCTTTGATACTTCTCTTTCACCAGATTATTCTAAACTTTATGAAAACATTGCTTTTTTACATCTAAGAAGAAAAACAAGTGAGGTGTATTACTACAAAGGCAAACAAGAGGTAGATCTCTATGCCAACATTGATGGTGGGATGCTTATCAATGTAAGTTATGATATAAGCTCTGAAGCAACACTTAAAAGAGAACTCGCAGCACTAGAGGAGGGGATGGAGTATTTTAATCTCAAAAAAAGTTATCTTGTAACAAAGGAGAGGGATGAAATTATCAGACTTGATGATGAAAAAGAGGTGGTTGTTGTGCCTATGTGGAAATGGCTAGTTTCTTAAGAAAAAATGTTCGTATAAATAGTTGAAACTTAAAGAACTACTGATGAAGTCTTAAAGTTATAGCCATTTCTAAAAAATCCTTTGTTTATTCCCAATATACCATAGTTTGAGAGGTGTTTTATGCACCCGTTTTTTTTATTAAGTCAAATTTTACAATTACTATAGATAATATTTTAGATATAATACTTTATATTAATTGAAAAGGTAATCATGTTATCTATAAATATCCAAACACCTGAAACTGTCATGGGAATACTTCGAGATAAACTAAAGAGCAGAAGACTCTCTTTGAAATTGACACAAGAGGGCCTTGCCAAGAGAAGTGGAGTAAGCCTTGGGAGTGTCAAACGTTTTGAGAAGAGTGCTGAGATCTCTTTACGTTCACTTCTGAAAATAGCTTTGGTGCTTGAGTGCTTGGATGATTTTACAACTATAGCAGAGCCTAAACAAGAAGAGATCAACTCTATAGATGAACTCTTAAGAGCAAAACCTTTAAAAGTCCCAAAGCGAGGAAGTATAAAATGATACAGACCCTTAGTGTTTTTTATCATCATAATGGTGAAAAAAGAGAGATAGGCAGACTCGCTCATAAAGAGGGAGTGATCTATTTTGAGTATAGTAAAGAGTTTTTGAACTCTTCTTTGCAACTTTCTCCTTACAAACTGCCGTTGAGAGCGGGGGTATTCGTCTGTGACGATGATGTGTTTGAAGGACTCTTTGGGCTCTTTGGAGATTCTCTTCCTGATGGGTGGGGACGACTACTACTCGATAGACATTTTATGAACAGTGGGGTCAACTACAGCGAAATAACTCCACTTGACAGGCTTAGTTATATTGGAGCCTATGGAACGGGAGCACTGTCGTATGAACCGATCGTAGAAGAGACACATACAAGTGTAAGTGATCAGTTTATATTAGATGATTTAGCAGCAGCATCAAAGGAGA
>JALUXP010000095.1 GCA_027013295.1 Sulfurimonas sp. | reverse complement strand
GAGCTTATGGATGCGAAATTTGACATCTCAGCCTACTATATCACAGCAACAGCTGAAGCTGCAACAAACCTAGCTCGTTATGATGGTATCCGTTATGGAAACCGTGTTGAGGGAAAAAACCTTGAAGATACTTTCATCCAAACTCGCTCAAACGGTTTTGGTGATGAAGTGAAGCGTCGTATCATGCTTGGAAACTTTGTTCTCTCAAGTGGATACTACGAAGCTTACTATGTCAAAGCTCAAAAAACAAGACATATGATAAAAAATCAGTATGATAAGATTTTTGAAGATGCCAACCTCATTCTTTCACCTATTGCACCATCTACTGCACCAAAAGTTGCAGAGCTAGAAAACCCAATGGATATGTACCTCAGTGATCTTTACTCTATCAGTGTAAACCTTGCTGGTCTCCCTGCTCTTTCTCTCCCAATCTCAAAAGCAGATAATGGTATGCCAGTTGGTTTACAACTTATAGCAAAAGCCTATGATGAACAGACACTCTTTGATGGCTCACTAAGCCTAGAAGCACAAATAAACTACAAAGGACAAGCATGAACATTCGTAAAAAAGCCCTCACATTTGAAGATGTACTTTTAGTACCTCAGTACTCCGAAGTACTCCCTAAAGAGGTGAGCCTTGAGACTAATCTAACAAAAAATATAAAACTTAAAATACCAATGGTTTCAGCTGCTATGGATACTGTAACTGAGTATCGTGCAGCTATTGCAATGGCTAGACTTGGCGGTATAGGTATCATCCATAAAAATATGGATATTCAAGCACAATGCAAACAAGTCACTAAAGTTAAAAAATCTGAAAGTGGCATCATCATAGACCCTATATATGTACACCCAGATGCAAGCCTTGCAGATGCACAACAGCTTATGAATGAGTTTAAAATCTCTGGAGTACCTGTTGTAGATGGACACAACAAACTTTTAGGAATCCTTACAAACCGTGATATGAGATTTGAAAAAGATATGCGTAAACTTGCTTCTGAAGTTATGACAAAAATACCACTCATTACTGCCCAAAAAGGCA
Organism: Sulfurimonas sp.; assembly: GCA_027013295.1. GTDB lineage: Bacteria > Campylobacterota > Campylobacteria > Campylobacterales > Sulfurimonadaceae > Sulfurimonas. The sequence continues at coordinate 608 of JALUXP010000095.1, read as the reverse complement.
TCTCTCTTGATGATGCAGCTGACATTATGCATCAAAATAAGATAGAGAAACTTCCTATCATTGATAAAGAGGGATTTTTAAAAGGGCTTATCACCATCAAAGACATAAGAAAACGGATAGAATATCCTAATTCAAATAAAGATAGCTTTGGTCGTCTTTTAGTTGGTGCAGCTATTGGTGTAGGGCAAATGGACAGAGCAAAAGCACTGGTTGATGCAGGTTGTGATGTACTCGTTCTTGATTCTGCACATGGTCATTCAAAGGGCATCATAGATACAGTAAAAGAGATAAAATCGGCACTTACTGTTGATATCATTGCGGGGAATGTTGCTACAGGTGAAGCTGTAGAGGCACTTGCAGAGGCAGGAGCAGATGCAGTAAAAGTCGGCATAGGGCCTGGATCTATCTGTACAACAAGGATTGTAGCTGGGGTTGGAGTTCCGCAAATATCTGCTATTGATGAATGTGCACAAGCTGGGCGTAAATATGGTGTACCAATTATTGCAGATGGTGGGATAAAATACTCTGGAGATCTTTCAAAAGCTCTTGCAGTTGGTGCATCATGCATCATGGCTGGATCACTTCTAGCAGGTACAGAAGAATCTCCA
>JALUXP010000094.1 GCA_027013295.1 Sulfurimonas sp. | reverse complement strand
GGGTTTATGCTAATGTCACTGCCTCACTTGATGTAGATGGCAACATCATCGGTTATTACTCAGTAAGAAGGAAACCCAATCCTAAAGCGTTAGAAGTGATCACTCCTCTGTATAAAAAAATGCTTGAAGTGGAGAAAAGTTCTGGAGTCGATGCTTCATTTAAAGTTTTAACAGATATTTTAGAAGATAAAGGAGTTAGTTACGATGAACTTATCATCTCTCTTCAAGACTAATACTACAAACACTACACTCAAAAAAGATATGGTAAAAGTACTCAAAGATGCTGCAAAAGGTAATCTTGAGGGGAGAGTAACTCATATACCAAACGACAATAGTGAAGATGCAGAGTTTGCTTGGGCACTTAATGATGTCTTAGACCAACTTGAAGCTTTTATGCGTGATACAGAGACAACCATCAAAAACGCTGCTGTTGGAAAGACCTACAGAAGAACTTATCCATCAGGTTTGCATGGTATATTTCGCACAACAAGTGAGCATCTTAGCAAAGCTATTAGTTCGATTGCTGAAGGCTATGAGACTAAAGTAAAAGGGGAGCTCTCTCAAAATCTAAGTACCTTAGGAGGGGGAGCAAGTGCAAGTTTTAGCATTGTACAAAAAGATTTAGCCCTTTTTCAAGGAGAAGCAAGTGCCATTGCAGAACTCTCTAAACAAACAGCGGAAAAATCTACAAACTCACTTGGAAGTGTTTCTGAAATCTCTTCAAAACTCTTAACACTCGTCAACTCCATAGAGGAATCTCACAGTGGCATCATCAACCTTGAACAGCGTTCACGAGAGATCGCTGAAGTTGTTGTACTCATCAAAGATATAGCCGATCAGACTAACCTCCTTGCACTCAATGCCGCCATAGAAGCAGCTCGGGCAGGTGAACATGGTCGAGGTTTTGCTGTTGTGGCTGATGAGGTAAGAAAACTCGCAGAACGCACGCAAAAAGCGACAAGCGAGATAGATATCAACATCTCAACCCTCCAGCAAGATGCCAACGATATTAGAACAAATTCAGACACAATTTCAGATATAGCAAATAGTTCTAGCGAAGTTATCAATGAGTTCGAGCATACCTTTACCGATCTTAACACCCTTGCAAATGATTCTTCAAGTTCTGCTGAGAAGATACAAAACCGTTTATTTACAACACTGATTAAAGTAGATCATATTATTTTCAAATCAAATGCCCATACAACAATTTTAGATGCAAAAACAGATGCCAAGATGCTAGATCACCACAACTGTCGCTTAGGTAAATGGTATGATACAACAGGCAGTGAAGTATTTGGACATACCCCTTCATTTAAAGCGATGACAGAACCTCATAAAGCTGTTCATGATGCACTCTTTAAAAACTTTGAGTTTGTCAAAGAGGGATCAACTCTCAAACATAACAACCCAAAAAACATCGTTAAAAATTTTGAATCTATGGAAAATGCTTCACAGAAACTTTATGTTTTATTAGACAATATGCTTGAAGAATATTAAAGATGTTTACTTAAGTTTTTGTTAGCTTTGTATTTACAAATAGGGATTATAATTACTCATCTCAATTATGTTTCCCCTTTTTACATAAACGAGTGTATATTCTCCTAATATCTATATACTGGCCAAGCTTTTTCCCCTTTTTATAAGCTTGGCTGTGT